>JAUVEQ010000260.1 GCA_030594725.1 Methanobacteriota archaeon | reverse complement strand
GGTCAAGATGGGCCTTGACTACATAATGGACAACGTGAACAAGCAGAAGAACACCATCTACACCATCTCGGAGATGTACGAGACGGCAATGGCGCTCATCGCCCTGGCGGAGGCACACAACGAGACCTACGACGAGCAGATAAACGAGACCGTCCAGGCACTCCTCCTCGCCCAAGAGAGGTACAACACCATTTACCACATGTGGAGGTACTCTATCGATACTACCTCGTACGACCTGTCCGCTGCGGGCTGGGTCATGATGGCCCTCGGGACCGTGGAATGGGACATGCCCGACCAGACGTGGTGGTGGGCCACCGATGTTCTTAATGTTTCCCAGAACGCCGATGGCGGGTTCCCCTACGGGTACACCGGGTATTCCACCCGAACGATGACCGGTTCCGGCACCCTCGCCCTTCTGCTGGCGGACGTGCCGGTGGACGATATCCGCGTACGGGCTGGCCTGGGTTGGCTGTCGACCCATCAGCAGACGACCACCGGTTGGAAGGGATACGCCTTCCTGTATCACACCCGCGCCTTCCACGCGGCCCAGATGCCCACACCCTGGTTCGACATCTGCACCAACGACCTTCTCGCCACGCAGGCGGCCGATGGTAGTTGGTATTTCGGTAGCGAGTACAGACCCATGTCCACCGCCGAGGCCCTCCTCTGCCTGGAGTACAACATCGGCGAGTACTCATCGGCGAAGATCTTCAAACGGACCGAGGTACAGCTCACGCCCAGGAACAACACCATCCCCAAGGGGACCGAGGGCAACTTCAATGTCATCCTGATCAACAAGGGCGGTCGCGATACCGTCAACCTGATCGTCGAGGGCATCCCGGACTCATGGGTCGACTTCGACGTCACGGCGGTGTACGTCCCGTCCCACACCACCAAGGTGGTGGAGATGAGGGTGACGCCGCCCCTCAACGCGGCGGTGGGCAACTACACCGTGACCGTCATCGCCCAGTCCGCCTCCCTCGCGTCATCCATCTACATGGCATCTGCCAACCTCACGGTCATCGACGCCCTGTCCGTAACACTGGAGGTCGACCCACTGAACGCCCAGGGCGGCCAGGGCGTGCCCACCCAGTACCTGGCGACCGTGGTCAACACCGGAATCCTGAGGGACCGTTACGTCCTCGAGGTCGAGGCCTGGTGGTTGCCAGGGGGAGCCCATCAGTCCTTCAATCCCAACCTGGAGTGGAGGCCGACCGATTACCAGTTCAGGGTACCCATCACCGTCCGTGCGGGCGTCTACGACCGCGAGGACGAACTGGTAGAGCTGTCGATCAACCTCACCCAGAAGCTCATGGAGGGCGCCGCGATCGGCACCGTCAACGTGAGCCGGATGCGTCTCGTCCAGTACGACGCGGCGGGTGTGCCCATCGGAGAGGTGGTCCTCAACGTCACCAAGGGCATAGGGTTCGACCCCAGGACCGCCGCCAACATAGAGATCAACTTCACCATACCAGGCGAGTTCCTGGCGAACGGCGTCCGCTGGTACGCTCTGAACTTCGACCTGTTCGATGTCAAGTACAACCAGACCGCCCTCGCCGAGCGGGAGGGCACCGAGGGGGTCATCCCGGGCCTGGTCCTCGACCCATGGACCCCGAGCCCCTCCGACGACATCAACGTCTCCTGGACCCCGATGGACGCTGGACTGGCCAAGGACCCGACCCTCCATTACAGCATGGACGGGGCCATCTGGCAGTCAACCGACATGGGCTACGAGTTCGAGGACGACTTCGACGGAGAAGGACCCATCATCGGTGACACCTGGCAGAAGTACGACGCCGGGATGACCGGTCTCGACATCGAGCGCATCGACGACGCGATGGTGTTCAATGGCACCCACGCCTACTACAACAGCTGGAGGTACCTGGGCGTCGACCTCAACAAGACACTGGACGGTTCCTTCGAGGTCTCGGCCGACATCTGGTTCGAAGAGGGCCTCTACCGGCGTCAGTACTCGTACTTCTATCTCAGGCTGACCGATACTGCAGGCAAGGTAGTGGACCTGTACGCCTACGGACAGGATCGCTACTACCGGATGCAGCACAACCACGCCTCCGGTTGGCTCTACACCCCTGTGCTGTACTTCGACGGCTTCGAGCCCGATATGTACCACAGGTGGTCCGTGAGGTACGACGCCGAGATGCGGACGCTTGAGGGATACATCGACGGCGTGCTGGTGGGCAAGTTCGAGTACCTGGTCCTCGAGGATGTAACGCCCAGACTGTTATACCAGACATACCTGACCGGCAAGACCGTACGGATCAAGATCGACGACTTCCGGACCACCCCGACGGCCACGATCCCCGCCACCACCATCGAGACCGACCTCAAGTTGCAGATCACCTACAAGGACCGTGGTGGGCTATCCGAGAGGACGGTCATCCAGCCGATATTCGTCGACGGGTCCGCCCCGGTTCCCGTCGTGCCCTCCCCGCCGTCGATGGGCTACCCCGGCAAGCCCACCGAGCTGGTCTCCCACATCACCGACGAATACAGCCTGGCATCAGGCACGCTCAGGTACACCGGACCCGATGGTTCGTCGGGAACGGTCGCCTTGAGACGGGACACAGAAACGGAGCTGGACAAGCGACTGCTATGGCTCCGAAGCTCTTCGACGATCTATCCCGACCGGCAGGCCACCGACTGGACATTCGTGCCGATGTCCACATCCCACATCGACTCATACGATGTGCTGCGCAACCTGGACGGCTACGGCGTCATTATGATGTCCCAGGTGGACGCCAGCTCCTTCGGACTATCGAACACCGACAACCATCAGGCCCTGATGGACTGGGTGGCCGACGGAGGCAGCCTTTACGTGATATACCCACCCAACGTGGTCTCCGTACCGGACTTCCTCGGTGTGACGTACACCAGGGATTACGGCAATGGTCTGGTCGTGTCAGACCCGGACCACCCCATCATGAACTACCCCTATCCCGCCATCATCCAGGGCTGGCCCCAGACATACGAATGCAGCGGGTACTGGTCGGACTACTTGGACGATGGGTTCTCCCCCGTGATGACACATCCCGACGTGCCCAGCGGCGCCGTCACGATGGTCAAGCATCACGGGAAGGGGGTCATAGTGCTCGACTCCACCTATGCCAGCAACTCCCCGTTCCTGCCCACCGGGAGGTGGATAATAGAGAACACGCTCTCGTTCATCCAGCGCAACCGGGTCGAGGAGACGGCCACCTCCTCCACGGCACCGGCCGAACAATCCTCTGACCATGCCGTCAAGGACTACTTCGACAACATCTTCACCTACAGGTACCCGGGCGCCACCGCCCTCTCGGTCCATCTCTCCAACATGGACGTGGAGGACGGCTACGACTTCATCCAGGTCATGGACGGGAAGGGAAGGGTCCATCAGACGCTGACCGGTTCCAGTTCAGACCTCTGGACCATGGTCGTCCCTGGTGACACCATACACCTTCGGCTCATAACCGACGGCAGCATCAGGAGCTGGGGCTTCGAGACCGACCTGCTGCGTCACTACGGGCAGTGGGTCGTCGACCTGCCGGCCCTCGATGTGACGGGGACGGTGTCGTACCACCTGGAGGCGTCGGACGGGGCGGGTAACACCGGAACCTCTCCAGTGTACACCCTCGAGCTGACGGAACCGCCCGTCGTCATGGACATCACCACAAGTCCGGACCGCCCCTCGGATACCCAGGTGCTCACCGTCTCCGCGGAGGTCCTTGACGCCATCGTTAGGGACGACAGCCCGGCCGAGTGGGAGGCGGGCACGATGGTCAATACCACGGTGGACGGGTCCGGATACCTGCGCCTCTCGGACACCGTGTCGGACCCGGACAGGTTCTTCACCAGCGACGACGCCGGAAGGATCTTCATGCTGGAGGTGGGCTCGGACATGCTGGTCTCCAGCTCCACGCAGATCGCCACCCTCGGGACCTACCTGAGAAGCCTCGTGGCGGGCGACTTCGATGGGGACGGGGACATTGACGTGGTGGCCATGAACCGGTCCGACGGCTACCTGTACTTCATCGAGCAGACATCCTCCTGGAGCTTCTCCGCACCCGTCAAGACCGGGGCCGACACGAGCGCCGGGGGGACCACCGTCTACGCGTTCGCCATCGGCGACTTCGATGAGGACGGTAACCTGGACATCGTCGGCGGCGGATCCCAGAAGACCATCCGCCTGTTCGCCGGGCAAGGTAACGGGTCGTTCACACCCTCGGTGGTGGGCACGATACCGCAGAACCTGGTCTCGATGGCCACCGGCGACATGGACAACGACGGGCACATGGACATACTGGCGGTCCCGTACACCGGCCGCCTCGTCTCGTTCCTCGGCCACGGGAACGGAACCTTCACCAGCAGTACGTCGGTGAACCCGTACTACGGCTCCACCTCGGCTGCCAAGGGTGCCGACCTGGCGGACCTGAATGGCGATGGCAACCTTGACATACTCATCAACCCCGGAGTGATGGCCATCCACCTTGGCAAGGGTGATGGTGTGAACTTCACCTACGGGGGTTTCATCGCCGACTCGAACACCTATGGAGAGGTGGAGGCCGTCGACATGGATGACGACGGTGACCTGGACATCATGGTGGCCCGCTACAATCAGAGGGG
>JAUVEQ010000199.1 GCA_030594725.1 Methanobacteriota archaeon | reverse complement strand
CCTTGGTCCGTCGTCCACGTCGGTGTCCACGTAGTAGGTCATCGGGGCCGACAGGTTGGCAAGGACCGCCCAGGTGCCGGTCTTGTTGGACCAGACCTCGTAGTTGACAACGTCGTCGTCACTGGGGTCCCACGAGACGTTGATGCCCATGAGGTCCCGGTCCTCGATGGCGATGATGCCGATCACCTTTCCCGGAGGCTGTGTGTCACCGGGGATGCCTATGGCAACGTCGGAGGGCTCGGAGTATCGCTGGACCCCGCCGTCGAACGCCAGGATGCGGAAGCTGTAGGACTGTCCGTCCTCGAGGCCGCTGACGATGTACTCCTTTGCGTTCTTCGCGACCTTGATGACCTCCTCCCAGCCTGTGCCGTTCCACATCTCGATGGCCATCTTGCTGATGTCGTCCCCCTTGGAGGTGTGGTCGTCCCAGGTCAGCTTGATCGCGCTGCCACCGGGCATTGCCGTGGCCGCGAGGTTCGTGGGCTGGACGAGCTTGAAGAACTGGACCACGAGGTCATCGATCTTGAGCAGCCCCTTGGCGCTCATGGAAATGTTGATCGGGATGAGCAGATCGCCGTTCACGTCCACGTCGCCCTGGTGGGCAGCGATGTAGGCGTTCAACTGATCCGAGAAGTCATCGGTCCTGTCCGTGCTGAGGAAACTGCCCGGATGGGACCAGACCTCGGTGTCGTCCACGTAGACGGCCGGGTCGGGTGCGGAGGGCCCTCCATAGTAGCAGTAGGTTACCTCGCCGGTGATGTCGCCGGTGCAGATCTCGTCGTAACCATCGCCGTTGCCGTCACCACCCGGACCGACGGAGTAGCCCATGTCGGCGTTGGCGATCCAGCCGCGGAGGATCTTCTCGGGGGTGCTGTTCATGCCGTTCACATTGCCGAAGTGGACCTGGATGTGACCCGCGTCGGTGAGGGACCCGTTGTTGGTGTTGGGTGAGCCGATCACAAGGTCGCCCAGGCTATCGTTGTTGATGTCCCCGCCGTGGGCCATGTCGACGCCCAGGACCCCGCTGCTGATATCGCCCTTGATGGTCAAGTCGGGAGTGTTGGCCGGACCGGTCCCGCTGCCGTAGAACACGAGGGCCTGGCCAGCGTCGGTCTTCGCACCGTTGTCCCAGAGGGGCACGCCGATGGCGAGATCGTCGATCCCGTCGTCGTTCACGTCGGACATGCCGGTACCGGAGAATCCCAGAAAGTCCTCCTCGTTGTTGCCCACGTAGGTCCAGTCGGCGGTGGAATCCACGCCGGAGGCTCCGCCGTAGAAGACGTAGGCCTTGCCCACGTCGAAGTCGGAGGTGCTGTTGTGACCCGGGGCTCCAACGAACACGTCGTCGAAGCCGTCGCCGTTCACGTCACCGCAGATGTGGACGACGCGGCCGAAGCCGTCGCCGTTGTCGGTGCCGGTGAGGGTGACGTCGGGAGTGGTCGGCAAGGAGCTGTTGCCCGTCCCGTAGTAGATGAAGGCCCTGCCGGGGTTGTTGGTGTTGACCTCGTTCCTGGGGGCCCCGACGACGAGGTCGGGGTTGCCGTCGCCGTTGACGTCGCCGTGGGTGGAGACCGAGTATCCGAACATGTCCCCGCTGGCGCCGTGGGAGAGGATGACGTCGGCGGTGGTGTTGATACTCGTCCCGCCCCAGTGGATGAGCACGTCCCCGGTCCCCGTTCCCGCGGGGGTGGTGAAGTCCATCTCGATCCGGCTGGTGACGATGTCGTCGTAACCGTCCTTGTTGAGGTCAGCACCGGAGCTCAGACCCCATCCCATATAGTTGTTGGCCGTCCCGCCGTAGATATTCAGGTGCACTGGGAAGGCGAACCCGTTGGCCGAGCCGCGCACGGTGGCAAGGAACCCCTCCTGGGCGGCGGTGTTGGTGGCACCAGGTGCCGTCACGACCATGTCGGTGTATCCGTCACCATTGTAGTCCCCCGAGACATCGATGCCGTACCCGATGAGGGTGAGGCCGGTGCCCGTCGCCTGCAGCACGCGTTCCAGCAGGACGGCCGATGCATTGAGGGCCGCCTGGGTGACGGTCACATCGGCCCTGATCTTGATGAAGAGCGTCGTCCGCTCACCCGGCAGGGGGTCGGTGACGAATTCCACGATCTTGCTATCGCTCCCGTCGTCGAAGGTGGTGATCAACCGAGCTCCCTCGGCGTCCGGGGACGTCATCGGCAAGGAGGTCAGCAACGCCATTGCGACGAAGAAGACGATGAGCGCTCTCGCGCTCCTGCGTAGGTTCTTGTTCCCGAAACGGGAAGTTTGAGAGTAACCCTTCAAATAGTACATTGATACCACACCCTGGGTCCCACGAACGCATAGCCATATCCCTACAAAAACGTTTGCATGTGGTACAGGGGTACTGGCTAGGGTGCCAGGAGGTCCGGAATCGGGCTCATTAGAGTAGTATTCGAACGGTCAAAGGACCGCCCTCCCGCCGCGAAGCGTCCGAGGCCGCCCTGACGAAAGTTTCATTAAGCGGGCCCTCATAATGGGTTCCCCCATCGACCCTCTTGCCAGGAGGTCATCGCTTGCCCCTCGACCTAGACCTTACGAAATTCAAGCACGGCACCACCCTTCTCAAGCTCGGATTCGCCAAGATGCAGAAGGGCGGGGTGATCATGGATGTAACGAACGCCGATCAGGCTGGCATCGCCGAAGAGGCGGGCGCAGTGGCCGTCATGGCCCTGGAAAGGGTCCCGGCCGACATCCGCGCCGAGGGCGGCGTGGCCCGCATGGCCGACCCCAACAAGATCGCGGAGATCATAGAGGTCGTCACCATACCGGTGATGGCCAAGTGCCGGATAGGACACTTCGCCGAGGCACAGGTGCTGGAGCACCTGGGCGTCGACATGATCGACGAGAGCGAGGTCCTCACCCCCGCCGACCCCTTCCGCCACGTGGACAAGAGCGGCTTCAAGGTGCCCTTCGTCTGCGGCGCCACGAACCTGGGCGAGGCGGCCCGACGCATAGACGAGGGTGCGGCGATGATCCGGACCAAGGGAGAGGCCGGCACCGGCAACGTTGTCGAGGCGGTGCGTCACCATCGCCTGATCGACGACGCCATCAAGTCCCTCGCGGAGATGGACGACCACGCCCTCCTCCAGGTTTCAGAGAACATCAGGGCCCCCTACCCCACCGTCAAGGAGATAGCGGTCCTCCAGCGGTTGCCCGTCGTGAACTTCGCCGCTGGCGGCCTCGCGACCCCCGCCGACGCTTCCATGATGATGCAGCTGGGCGTGGACGGCGTGTTCGTTGGCTCGGGCATCTTCAAATCCGCGGACCCCGAGGTCCGTGCAAAGGCCATAGTCGAGGCGGTGACCCACTTCGACGACCCGGCGGTCATCGCGGAGGTGTCACGTGGCCTGGGCGAGGCGATGCCCGGCATCGAGATCTCCGACATTCCGGCCAACGAGCGGTTGCAGGAACGAGGCTGGTAGTCGGACCCGTCCTCGTCTCCCCCAAGGGCCTCGACGGCCCGGACACACCCTACATCCTACCGCCAGGGAACGCCATCTCTCGCTCTTCCTTGGGCTCGGGCTCGGGTGAGGCCTCTTCCTCCTCGTACTCCTCCTCGAGCTCGTCCTCTTCGTCCTCGTCCTCGTCCCCTTCCTCTTCGTCCTCGTACCCTTCCTCGTCGTCGGCATCCTCATCGAACTCCTCGTCCTCCTCGACGACCTCGACCACATCGACGGCCTCCTCCTCCTCCTCCTTGCCACCACCCAGCATGGCGGCGGCGACGATGATGATCACCACGACTATGATGATGAGTATCCAGAACAATCCGCTCTCGTAGAACTTGTCCTCGTCGGTCGGGCTCACCCGCATGGGCTGGACCCAGTCGTTGTTCGTGTACGTGATCTCCCAGATCGCGCCCTCCACGTCGGCCGGATTGACGATGATGCGGACCTGGACGGAGCCCTCCTTCAGGGGGAACCACTCCAGCAGGACCTCGGTCTCGCCCTTGGCCATCACGTCACCCACGTTCTTCTTCTCGGGGTCGTCCCCGAAGTAGGCGTACAGCATGACGCCGGAGGCGTCGTCGGGACCGGTGTTGAAGACGGTCACGGTGAACACCACCTTCTGCCCCAGCCTGGGGGAGTTCGTGCTGGTAGCGACATCGATCGTGAGGTCGAGGATCCCCTCCAGCTTCATGGTCAGCAGGGTGTTGTCGATGGCGGTGGCCTCGGCCTTGGAGGCCACCTTCACGGTGATCTGGGTCTCGGGGGTGGGGATGCCCGTGAAGGAGGTGGGGATGTCCACCTCGAAGAGCACCGTCACCATCTCCTCCGGGTCCAGTGTGATCTCCGTGACGGAAGCATCGTTCACCTTGAACCTGTACAGGTAGCCCTCGGCGAGGCCGAACGCGGAGAGACCGTATGTGTCCCGGATGTTGCCAAGGTTCTCCACCTCGAGGCGCCACCATATCGTCTCGCCGGGTTTCCCCGCGGCCGTGTTGTCGCTCGGGGTGATGGAAACGGCGTAGTTGAGCTCCTCCACCACCTCGATCACGTGGGTGTTCGCCACCACGGTCTCGTTCATCTGGCTGACCCCGGTGACGGCGATGTCGTACTGCCCCGCCGGGGCGTTCTCGGGGACGGTGAGGGACATCCTGATGAGGACCTGGTCGAAGGCGGGCAACGGTACCGGGTTGACGTCGAACGTGACGCACCACGTCATGAACTTGCGGTCGAACGAGAGGTCGATGATGTCTGCCACGTTGCCAAGGTTGGTGATCGTCAGGTTGTGCATCCGTTCCTCGCCGGGGTGGGATGGACCGGGGGGCGAGTACGCCACGTCCATCTCGAAGCGCCTGTCGACGATGACGCTGGCGGTTAGGTTGTACTCGTCCGCAGCCCCCGGGTCCTCCCGGGGCACCGCCAGGAGGCGGAAGATCATGTCGGTGGCGCCCTGGGCGTCGTCGGGCACCTCGAAGGCAAGTACGAGGTCCTCATCCGTCCCCACCAGCAGCAAGATGGACTGGGCGGGCGTGCCATTGGGGAAGAGCAGCCGGGGCCCCCATCCTGGGGAATGCACGGAGAGGTCCACGACGGTGTCCCGGGTCCCGGTGTGGCCCAGCGTGACATTGACCTTCACGGCCTCCCCGGTCTCCACGTCGATCTTCCCGGGGTCGACGTACCACTCGACGTCGTAGTGGATGCCCTCGCTCAATGTGAGGTCCAGGTCGATACCGCCCATCTCGGAGTACGCGAATACCGACTCCTCGGCGTAGTCGCGACCGTCCGTGGCGTTCACCACCACCTCGTCCCCGTCAGAGTATTCATTGTCAGGCAGGCTCGCGCTGTAGCGGCCGAGGCCGTCGGCGATGACGGTGAAGGAGTAGGCGGTGGATCCCACCGAGACGCGGACGGTGGCACTGGGCACGGGCGTCACCTCGTCGGAGGTGTACACGGTGCCCGTGACCTCGAAGGGGCCGACGGGCGTCTTGGACTTCACGTCCACCGTCCCGATGGCCTTGTTGTTCGACCGGTCTGCATCGGAGATCACCTCGAAGGGGTCGGCCGTGACCTGGATCGCGTGGTTGCCCAGGGTGCTGAACGAATGAACGTAGGGAACCCTGGTCACCCCCTCCGCGGGCAGGTCCTGGACGGTCACGTCGTGGTTGACGCCGTCTATCGAGAACCTCACCCTCAGGTTGGATATGTCGGTGTTGCTCCGCAGGTTGGTGATGCGGGCGACGATCGTGCTGTCCTCG
>JAUVEQ010000398.1 GCA_030594725.1 Methanobacteriota archaeon | reverse complement strand
CCGGGCCCTCGAGCGCCTCCGCGAGCACAGGAGGGCCTCGCCCCCGTCCAAGCCGCAGAGGTTCGTGGCGGTCGTCAACAACGGCTTTCCCGAGCCCTGGCACAACGAGATCAGCCTCCGCATATGCCGACGCTTCGCCGACGAGACCGGCTTCGAGTGGGGCGGAGGCCTGAACGTGGGAGGCGGCGCCGCCATCAATGGAAGGCCGATGGAGGAGTCGGGGGGCATGACGGCCAAGCTGCGGAAGGCCCTGGACCTTGCCGCGGAGCCCATCGCAAGGGGCGAGCCCGTTCCCAGGGAGATCGAGGAGCAGGTGGCCCAGCAGCTGTACCCCGCATGGATCAACACCACCTTTGGCGGGACCGGTTGGAGGCACCAGGCGAGGAAGAACAAGGTGTACGGCTCCCTAAAGGCCCGTCCCTACGAGAAGTAGGGATGGACGGGATATATCCCCAAGGTCGGGATGGGTGTAAGTGGAGGAATGCTTATCTGGCCTCCTGACAATCGATTGCTGGTACCAGTATGTCGGGTCAGGGGTCTCGGTGGGTTTGGACCTACTACGTGAAGCAGGGAAAGCTTGTTAGGGACAAGGGCATCGATCGAGGAAAGCTCCTGGTAATGACCGAGGAGGAGTGGCGAGAGAGGTACGATGGGTTCCTCAAGAAGGCCATGGGGACGGCATCGTACATATCCGGCATTATCATCGGCATCATTTTCCTCATCCCCATGATCTTCGTGTCGTTCACATTGCCAGATGCCCAAACTCGTAGTGCCTTCATAGTCTTCCTCCTGATGCTCTCCCTGTTATTCTTCTTCGTCCCCTTCATCTCTCTCTACCAGAACAGGCAGCGGGCCAAGAAGCTACCAGCTCCCGGCCTGTACGAGTATGGCCTCCAGCAATCACCACAAGGGTTCATCCCCTATACCGAGATCGCTAGCACCGAGCGGACGGCCGTCGGATGGCCAAAGAAGAAGGACGTTGTGGTCATGAACCCCTGGTACCAGCGGAAGGCCTTGGGTATCAAGATAAAGACTCCCTGGAACATCCTCGTCGAGTTCATCGGCGAGGAGGGTGCCAAGGAGCTGGAGGCCAGGGTGCGCGGGGACATCGGTCCCAAAGGGCCACCCGAGCTCCATATCTACGGGACGTACAAGTGAGCTGTCCTGAAACTTCCAGGGCTCATGTGCCAGGTTCGGCAGGCGGCTCAGCCTTGGCCGCCGCGGCCGCTTCCTTCTTCGCGTTGGCCCGGTTCACGAAGATCAGGAGGATCACGATCAACATCAGGATGAGACCGAAGATGAACAACGGCAGCCACCAGTACACCCACACGGCGCCGGAGAGGTCGGCGCCCACCTTGTACGTGACGGTGGCCACCGGGTCGCCCAGGGGCGGCACGGTCTCCGCTGCGGTGTTGTCGATGACGATGTGCACAGTGCCCTCATCGGACCACGGGAACACCACCTTCGCCTCCTCGGTGTCGAGCCTGGACAGGTCACGGTAATACTTGAAGCCGTCCGGGTCCCGGGAGGTGTAGTCCTCGTAGCCTTCGTCGTCGAGGACGAAGATGTCGATGGCCGGCCCGCTGTCCACCTTGATGTCGTAGGCGATTAGCAGCACCTCGCCATCTGGGTTCTCTATCGAGATGGCAAAATGATCCCCGAGGACCAGGGTCTCGGTCCCCTTCCATTCGGTGACGTCGGCACTGGCAAGGCCTGCCGCCATCACCAGGGCCACCATGGCAAGCGCTGGTAGCATTCGTCTGAACATTTATCTTCCTCCCGTTCGTCGGACCGACATATCTGTCCGAGCCGGTATATAACCGTTATCACGAACAGAGCAGACAGAGGGTACAAGCCCCGGTCTGGAAGGTGTCAACGACGGTTGAGAAGAATCAGGTGAGGGACTCCCCACAAGACGCAACCGCGCGTCCAAGGGAGGATCCCTTTCAGAGAAAAGGTCTTCCTCTAATCCTCGATCGCCTCTACATTGACGGCCTTGGGGCCGCGAGGCTCTTCCTTGACCTCGAACTTAACTTTCTGGCCTTCCCTGAGGGGATTGCCGCCTTTCACTTCGCTCTGATGGACGAATAAGTCCTTGTCCTCTCCGTCGGCGCTGATGAAGCCGTAGGAGGTGACCCACTTTCGCACGATGCCTTCCATTTGAAAGCCTCCGACCTAGGGTACCAATAGCCACTATATCAAATTATGCATCGAATTTCCACATCGGTGCCCGTAACTGGTCGCTTCGCTAGGCTGTGAGCATCCACATGTAGTCGGTGTACCACACGAAGACCAGCAGCGCGCCTGCACTGGCCGCGGCCCCGTAGAGCACCGGCCGGGGTATGCGCGCATCGAGCCACTCGAAGACGGCCATGGGGCTCTCCCCGGTACGCTTCCACGTCTCCCAGATCCACATCACGGGGATGAGGATCAGGTACACCTTGATGACCACCAGGGCGGCCAGGTCGCTTATGGTCCACAGGGCGTAGGCCTCGGTGGACACCGGCCACAGCCACATGATGGGGTCCTGGGTCGCGATGGTGTCGAACACCAGGTGGGACATCATGATGGAAATGGACAGGACGAACAGCAATTTGTCCCGCGACACCAACCATATCGCCGCCGACAGCCCCATCACGAACAGGGGTGTGTGGATCCATCCGTGGTGCGCCACGCCCGGTATCAGGTAATCGAAGTCCAGGCAGATGGCGAACAGCATGCCGAAGGCTAGGTACTTGGGATCCTTGGAAAAGCCCCTTGCGATGAAATAGCCCCAGATAATGTGGGTGACGGGGTTCGGCATGGCTGTCGAATCTACGCAGATTTCATATTTAAACCTTTCGGCACAGGTCGGACATG
>JAUVEQ010000391.1 GCA_030594725.1 Methanobacteriota archaeon | reverse complement strand
TACTACGTCCAGATGGAGGACGAGATCGCCTCCATCTCCGCCATGATAGGTGCGGTGTGGGCGGGCGCGAAGTCGGTGACCGCCACCTCGGGACCCGGTTTCAGTCTTATGCAGGAGAGCATCGGGTACGCATGCATGACGGAGACCCCCATCGTCATCGTCAACGTCCAGCGGTCGGGTCCCTCCACTGGCCAGGCCACCATGCCAGCCCAGGGAGATGTCATGCAGGCCCGCTGGGGCACCCACGGCGATCACGAGATCCTGGCCCTGGCCCCCAGCACGGTCCAGGAGTGCCTGGAGTTCACTGTGGACTGCTTCAACCTGTCGGAGCGCTACCGCAATCCCGCCATCCTGCTGATGGACGGGCAGATCGGTCACCTGCGGGAGCGCATAGACATGCCGTACGCGAAGGACCTGGAGCTGGTCGATCGTCGCCTGGGGAACCCGGGTGACCTGGTCTTCGGTGGTGAGCCTGTACCCCCGATGATCCAGTTCGGCAGCGACCAGTTCATACACGTCACGGGTTCCAGCCACAAGGAGGACGGCATGCGCGACGTGAGCTCCCAGGATGTCCACGACCGCCTCGTGAGGAGGCTCGTGAACAAGATAGAGATGGACCGGGACAAGCTGGAGCGGGTGGAGGAGCATTTCGTCGACGACGCCGACATCGCCGTGCTCTCGTACGGCGCCACCGCAAGACCCGCCCACGGCGCGGTCCTCCGGGCCCGGGAGAAGGGAATGAAGGTGGCCTTCATGCGCCTTATCAGCATCTGGCCCTTCCCCGCCAAGGCCGTAGAGAGGCTGGGAAGCAAGGTGGACCGCATCTACGTCCCCGAGATGAACCTGGGACAGGTGAACCGGGAGGTCGAGCGGTTCGTCGACTGCGACGTCGTTCCCGTCAGCAAGATAGGCGGCGTCCCCCATACCATCTCAGAGATCATGACGGCGATAGAGGGAGGTGGTGCGTGATGCCGGACCCGTTCGAGGTCCTCCTGACGGACGAGGAGATCGAGGAGCAGATGGCGATGTCGAAGCGTCATCGCCTCATGGACTACCTCCGGGAGGAGATGATGCCCACCGTGTTCTGCGAGGGATGCGGTTGCGGCACCGTCCTTAACGGTTACGCCCACGCCATGGACGAGATGGGCATCCGACCCGAGGACCTCATCTCGGTGACGGGCATCGGATGCTCCTCGTGGATACCCAGCCCCTACCTCAAGAGCGACACCCTCCACACCACCCACGGCAGGGCAATAGCCTTCGCCACCGGCGTCAAGGTGATGCAGCCAGACAAGCATGTCGTGGTCATCGCCGGTGACGGCGACCTAGCTGGCATCGGTGGTAACCATCTGATCCATGCAGCGCGACGCAACATAGGCATCTCAGTGTTCCTCATCAACAACTTCATCTACGGCATGACGGGAGGACAGGTCTCGCCCACGACACCCATCGGCGTGCGCACCACCACCACGCCTTACGAGAACGTGGAGCACTCCATGAACATAGCCGAGGTGGTGGCGGCTGCGGGGGCCAACTACGTCGCCCGGTGGACCACATACCACGTGTTCCCCCTGATGGAATCGATGCAGAACGCGATGAAGAAGGACGGTTTCTCCTTCATCGAGATCTACACCCAGTGCCCGACCAGCTACGGCAGGCGTGTGGGCCTGAGGAAGGGTGACGAACACCTCAAATACTTCAAGGAGAACTCGGTGCGCATGGAGAAGGCCGCGGGAATGTCCGAGGAGGAGCTGGAGGGCAAGTTCGTGATAGGCAAGCTGATCGAGAGGGACCGTGAGGAGTTCACCGTGTCGCTCCGCAACCTCAACGACCGCGTCAAGAGGGGGGAGTTCAGGTGAGGATACGGTTCTGCGGCTTCGGAGGACAGGGCATCGTGCTCGCCGGGTACATCACCGGGAACGCGGCCGTTACCGATGGCAAGAACGCCATCCAGAACCAGTCCTACGGCAGCGAGTCACGGGGCGGCCAGTGCAAGTCCGACGTCATCGTCCAGGAAGGCGCAATATTCGAGCTGGAGCTGGACGAGATCGACGTGCTGGTGGCCATGTCCCAGTCGGCCCACGACATGTACATCGATCAGCTGGAGCCCGATGGGATGGTCATCATCGACAGCGATCTGGTGGAGCCGAGGGAAGGGCAGAGCAACCTCCACGCCGTCCCCTTCACCGACATCGCGTACCAGGCCTTCAACCGGAAGATAATGGGGAACATGGTGATGCTGGGCTACCTGGTCGCAGCATCCGAGGTGGTGTCCGAGGCTTCGATGCGGAGAACCATCGCCTCCAACGTCCCCAAGGGGACCGAGGAGATGAACACCAAGGCCTACGAGAAGGGCCTGGAGCTGGGTCGTGAGAGGAAATAGAGGCGGGTCGTACCAATGAGGACCGAGATCAGGATAGCAGGCTTCGGTGGACAGGGCATCGTGCTGGCTGGCGCCATACTGGGAGAGGCAGCGGTGATCGCCGACATGGAGGCCGTCCAGACCCAGTCGTACGGCCCCGAGTCCCGCGGCGGCGCCGCCCGTTCCGAGGTGGTCATAGCCGATGCTGCAGTGGACTACCCCAGGGTCACCGTCCCCGACGTGCTCATCGTTCTCTCCAGCGCGGCGATGAGGAAGTACGGCGAGGAGAGGGGCGAGAAGACCCGGACCGTTGTGGATGACGACCTTGTCCAGATGGAGGTGGAGGGAGCCGAGCGCGTACCCTTCACCATGACCGCCGAGAACCTGGGCAGACGGATCGTCGCCAACATAGTGATGCTGGGCTTCATCACGAACAGGTTCAAGCTGGTCCCGAGGGAAGCGATCGAGAAGGCGATCATGAAGCGGATCCCCAAGGGGACCGAGGAGCTGAACATGAACGCCTTCCAGGCCGGATGGGACCTGGCCGACGGAAAGAAGCCCAAGATACCCAAGAAGGCCACCAAGG
>JAUVEQ010000402.1 GCA_030594725.1 Methanobacteriota archaeon | reverse complement strand
GAACAGTTTCACATCCTGAGTTATCATTCGAAAAAATAATATAGTATCTTGGAATTCCCGAAGTAATCCGGAATGTGATCTGTTGGCCTTCGAACGTCTAATGCTCGTACGCCCCCCGAACAGGACAGGGTGGGGATTCATGTGGTCGCCCCTGGCCATAAACCTGGAATACATCGCAGCATACGTCGCCAACGATGTCGAAGAGATAAAGATCGTGAACCAGGAGTTCGATCCTACCGACATAACGGACCATATCAGGGAGTTCGACCCTGATTTCTTTGGCGTGACGATGAGCGCCACCGATCATTCATCGGGTCTTGCCCTCTGTCGGACCGCCAAGAAATTCGGCATCCCCACCGCGATCGGGGGGTACCATCCAACGGCGATACCGGACGAGATGCTGAGGCACCCCCAGGTCGACATGGTGTTCCGGGGAGAGAGCGAGCAGACCATGAAGGAGCTCATCCAGAAGGGCTCCCCCGAGAACATTGACGGGATCAGTTACAGGAACAACGGTGATATCGTCCACAACGCGATGCGCATTCCCATCAAGGATCTGGATTCGATCCCGTTCCCCGCAAGACATCTCCGAGCGGGCGATGAATGTCATAGATGGTTGACATCCGGTAGCGCGCACAGGGACCAGGTCCATACCTCCCGTGGATGTTGGGGCAAGTGCACCTTCTGTTGCGAGCCGAGCATGTCCCTGTCGGCCCAACGCTACCGGTCCCCGGAGAACGTGTTCAAGGAGATCGTTGAGGTGTACAAGTTCCATGACGAGGAGCAAATTGTGATACTGTTCGGGGACCCCCATCTCATGGGCAGGCCGAAGTTGATCGACCAGCTCAGCGACATGCTCATCGATGCGGACATGGACATCACCTTCACTGCGATGGTCCGGGCTGATTCGATCGCCAAGAACCCAAGTACGGTCGAGAAGATGGTCAAGGCAGGGATCATTGGTTATTGCATGGGGATCGAGAGCCCGGACCTCGACCAGCTGAACGGGACGAAGAAGGGGATCACCAACGAGATCCAGGAGAAGGCGGTCGGGTTGCTCAGGAAGAACCACGCCGTTGCAGGCGGGACCTTCATAATCGGTCTTCCTGGTCAGACCGAGGAGGAGATCATGACCTTCCCAGAGTATGCCCGCAGTCTGGGGATGATCAATGCCGCGTTCGCGATAGTGACCCCCCAGGCTGGAACGGAGTTCTATGAAGAGATGGACTCAAAGGGCCTCATCGATATCAGGGATTGGAACAAGTACGATCAGATGCATTCGGTCTTCAAGCATGATACCATTTCGAAGGATCGGCTCGAGGAGCTCTTCGTCCGATGTCTCGGTCGATTCTACGCCCTCGACATCTTCGTCGACGACATGATAGAGGCCCAGTTCAGGAAGGAAGATGGTCGCAAGATCACCTTGAATGGCGCCATCCAACATCTCATGGACAGGTTGTCTTTCATAAAATCTGCGGGCCCGCAGTACCGTCCAGGCGAGGGTGAGAAGTTCGGCCAAATCCTACTCAAGGCCAATATCAATCCTTGGACCCGCCAGAGGACCGAGGAGTTCGGCATCCACAACATGATGCACCTTGACAGGTTCCTAAAGGTCTTCGGCGACCAGAAGATACAGATCTCCGTGCTCCTTCATGGAAAACCCTTCATCCACTACGTGCTCAAGACCACGAAGGAAAAGGTCGAGTACATGGACATCTGCGAAGAGGCCCACGAGGATGCGACCCTCAACATCAGTGTGGACCAGGCAATAACGCACCAGACGAGATCGAGGGTCGCCCTTTCCATACTCGCCTCCAGCATACGGCAGGGTCAGCTGTCCACCCTGGTGAGGGGTGGAATCGCAGCAATGGTCGACCATATCAACGTGACCAAGTCATCCAAGCCAACGCCAATGATGACCCTTCCCCAGGAGTACCTGGAGGCGGGTTGCCTTGCGGACGGATGGAACGGCGGACCGAAGTCGAGGTCCCAACAGAGCCCGACCGAATGACCCGGTCCAGGTGATGGACTACGGACAGAAAGGTTCCATTTTTAGTAGCTCAGTACATCACCATTATATGATATTATATGACATTATATGTTGTATATAGCTACTCATAGTGTAGATTGGGTTCCAGGTCACCCCCCCGAGACCTCCTCGACCCAAGCCTCGAGGGCGGGACACCGCGGGTCGCAGCCCCTCTTGGCATGCGGGCATTCCATTCCGGGGCAGAACCCCAGGTCCATCGCGAGGGCCACGGCCTCGGGACCCAGCGTGCCGCTGGTCACCGAACCGGCCCCCTCTCTTTCCATGGTCTCGATCATCGTATCACAACGATGGCCAGGGCTTCCGTTGGTTATATACCAGAACGGGAGGGGGACCCCGTGAGGAGAGGGGGGTAGGGTGGGTGAATGTGCCGGTCGGCATCTTTTTGACCGCGCCCGCCAATCACCGGGCCATGAGGCAAGGGGCACCGGTGGCATTGACCGTGGCGGGCTCTGACAGCTCGGGCGGAGCGGGCATCCAGGCCGACCTTAAGGCCTTCGCGGTGGTGGGGGTCCACGGTGCCACTGTGGTCACTGCTGTCACGGCACAGAACTCCAGGGGCGTCCGCGGCCTGTACCCTCTGGCCGTCTCCGACATCGAGACCCAGATAGACGCCGTGGCCCAGGACATGGGACCTCGGTGGGCCAAGACGGGTCTGCTCTACGACCCCAGGACGGTCCGGGGGGTGGCCGGACGGCTGGCGCATCACAACATCGACGTGGTGGTGGACCCTGTCATCGTTGCCGGCTCCGGTGACGCCCTCTCCGAGAGGGGGCTGCTTGACGCCAT
>JAUVEQ010000344.1 GCA_030594725.1 Methanobacteriota archaeon | reverse complement strand
GGGCATGCAGACGATCGCAGACTTCCTGTCGATGGACAACGATACTGGCCTACTTACAGGCACGCCGACGAACGGGGATGTGGGGGTCCACTATGTCGTCATCAACGTGACCGATGGCAACGGTGGCGAGGACGTCCGGATCTTCACCGTCACCGTTGTGAACGTCAACGACCCCCCGACGATAACCACGGAGGTCCTCGTACCCGCCGTCGAGGACGAGGTCTATGATGTCCTTCTCGAGGTCAGTGACGTGGACAGGCCCGGGGACCTCATGACATGGCACCTGGATACCGATGCCGATTGGCTCACCCTCAGGGGAGACACCCTGACAGGCCTTCCGGGGAACGACGATGTCGGGACGTACTGGGTGAACATATCTGTCTCGGATGGCAACGGTGGCGAGGACCATTCTATTCTCACGTTGACCGTGGAGAACACCAACGACCCCCCCAGTATCATCACGGTCCCGACGGCCGTAGTCAAGGAGGACATAGAGCACTCCCAGGTCTTCGAGGCCGAGGACGTGGACGTGGGGGATACATTGACCTGGTCCTTCATGGGCCCCACATGGCTCACCATGGACGAGGATACCGGCATCCTTACCGGAACGCCCTCGAACGCCGACGTGGGTGACCAATGGATGTCGATCGCCGTGAGCGACGGTCTGGAGGAGGACTCGATGAACTTCATGCTCGCCGTGGAGAACGTCAACGACCCACCCACATGGGTCCTCACGGCAACCGACCAGGAGCTTATGGAGGGCGACGTCTTGATCCTGGACGTCCGCGCCAGTGACGTGGACAGAGACCAGATCTTCTACGGTCTCGTCAGCACCCCCAGCTCGGGGATCTCCATCAGTACCGATATCGGTACCATACGTTGGCTCGAGGCGATACCTGGGACCTACGAGGTCGAGGTCACCGCAACCGACGGGACGGAAACCATCACCCACGAGTTCACCGTCACCGTCGAGGCCGAGCCAGAGCCGCCGGAGCCGCCAGCCAACAAGATCCCGGTCATAGCGGACGTGGGAGTGCTCAACGTGACCGCGGGCGAGGCCTTCCATCTCTCGCTGGTGGGCTCCGACGGGGACGAGTGGGACGAGGACAACCTCACCTTCTCCCTGGTCAACGGACCGGTGGGCATGGTGATATCCCACGATGGCAAGGTGCTCTGGTTGCCCGACGAGAACACCGTGGGCGTTCGGTACATCACCGCCGAGCTGACCGACAGCAAGGACGAGGCCACCATGGACTTCGAGGTGGAGGTCCTAGAGGCGGAGGTGGACGACGGCGATGGCGTCGGGGTGGAGGATGGAGGCGACTACCTGTGGCTGGTGGTCGCCCTCGCCGTGGTCGTGGCCCTCCTGGTGGCGATCATGCTGTGGATGTACATGGGTCAGCGTGAGTCGCCGATACCCGATATGGCCGATGAACCCGAGGCAGATGAGCCCGAGGACGAGGAATCCAAGGACACTGGCTAACTTGTCCCGTACCCCGCAATACAGCTTGCCAAGTACAGCAAAGGTGCCCAGTTCATCATCCCATGATAGGATCCCATCTGGAATGCCTTCGTTCACTTCCCTCTCTCGAGGGCTTCCCTCGTCTCCCTCCGGACGGTCGCCAGGTCGGGCACCCGCTCCACGAGAACACCGAGGTCGCCCGACCACTCCTCCTCCGTGATGTCGAACCCCTCCACCAGGTCCACCGCGGTCAGTTCTGGCTCCACCCCTACCTCTTCCAGCTTCCCGGCCAGGAAGGCCCGGTCCGGCTGGATCCCCTTCCCCAGGAGGAACCACACGTCCAGGAGGTCCCGTGGCTTCCTCCGCTGCCTCAGCGACCTCAGCTTCTCCGCCGCCATCTCCTCCGGGTCCATGGCCCGGACCAGGAAGGTGCCCGCATCCACGTAGTCCGACGCGATGGACGTCCACACGGGTTCCTTGACGGGAACCGCACGGCTCACCTCGACCTGCAACGTTCCCCGCGAGAGGTCGTCTCCCGTGAACAGGGGCCCCTCGTACCGGAGCCGGCACAGGTAGCCCCCCCGCCTGGCCTGCCAATCCCTGACCTCCACCTGCATCCCGGCCCTTTCCATCATCGATGCTCCCGCCTCCACGGAGGCCCTCGCCTCCGCCTCCCCGACATCCGTCGAGGCGACATCGAAGTCCAGGTCCTCGGAGAACCTGGGAAGGCCGTGGAGCTTGCGAAGGCAGGTCCCGCCCTTGAACACCAGGTCGTCCCGGGCGTAGACCCCCCTGAGGACCACGGCCTGGACGTAGTCCAGCTCCAGGATGTGCAACGGCACCCGCTCGGACCGCAACTCCCTCAGCTGTCTGCGGGTCAGCATGGTCCACCCTCCACGTTGATGTCCAGGTTCCACCTGGCCGACCGTTCGCCCCGACCCGAGGGCCTCGAGGGGTCCAGGGTGACGCGACCGTGGTAGGAGGCCCTGCTCAGCCTCTCGGTGTCGAACTCCACACCCAACCTCTCCAGGGTGTACCCTAGCCTGCTGCAGAGGGTGGGGCTGCCCGTCATCAGAGCGTAGTCCATGACCCGCTCCGGATCGAGTGTGGCGTTCTCGAAGGAGCAGACCACCTCATCCCAGCCACCGCTGTGCTGGGGGAACACCAGGCAGTCCAGCAGGAGCTTCTCGACCTCCGCGACCACCTGGCCCCCGTGAGAGGCGTACCCGAAGAACAGGCGATGGCGCACGCTCACGAACCTCACGGGAGAGCCCATGACATCGAGGCCCTTCCGGGGCGAGGTGACGATGACGAAGACGGTCCTGGGCACCTGGGTGGTGAGCCCATGGACGTGGAGGCCCGTCCAGAGGCTCAGGTAGCTGGGTTCGACGATGTGGGAGGCGACCTCGTAAACATCCAGCTCCCTGGCCGACCTGGCGTCGATGTACTTGCCCCGTTCCAGGCGCACCAGGTGGCCCTTGGCCGTCATGCGGGAGAGGATCCTGTGGGCGTCGTCGCGTCCCACGCCCATGACACGGCGTGCGTCGGAGGTGGTGAAGACGACGAGCCCCTCGGCCTCCATCCGGTCCAGCAGGCGGACCTCCCGGGCCGACATTCCCTTATATTCCATCCGGATAACCTCTCACTAATTGAAAGTATGTGCGCATCAGATATATATACATTACCCCAGGGTGAGTGAAAGTGAGAATGCAAGGGGGTGAGCTCGTCCCGTGGGGAGCAATTCAAGAACCTCCCCGATAATCGATACACTGGCTAAATTGCCACGCACCCCACAGTACCACCTGTAACGCACGATACAACGAAGCCGTCGTCGGAGGTCGTGGAGGACGACGTGCCCGACAGGGGTGTGTGGATGGGTGGCCGGCTTGCGGCCCTGTCGAGGCGAGGACGTGGGAGTGGCGGCGCGACCGGCCGGCCGCGGGTCCCCCCGATCCACAGCCGATGGCGCCTCCCTCGACAAGGGCGAACACCATGTCCCAATCCTGGCAAGGACGGTGCGCGAGTGCGCACCGGACGCGCAGCGTTTCGTATCTGGCTCCCCTTGTCCAGTATGCGACAACTGTGCCCATTCTCCTGCATCATCGCATGTCCGCCAGGTACCGGTAGGCCAATCGATTGTCGATTCCCTCTGGCAATCCCTTGACGGGGTAGACGGAGATCAGCTCCGC
>JAUVEQ010000194.1 GCA_030594725.1 Methanobacteriota archaeon | reverse complement strand
AGATCGGATCCCAGCAGCAGATCGGGGGACGCGAACACCAGCATCGTCGAGTCCCTGTGGATGCCGTTGGGGGCCATCTCCACCACCTTGTAACCGTGGGTGGTGTCGATGAAGGGCGAGATGGGGGGGAAGAAGGGATGCCGGTAGGTGATGAAGTCCCCGGAGCTCACGCGACCGTCGCCGTCGGCGTCCACGAAGACCAGGGGGTGCATCATCGGCCCCGTGGCCGAAGTGACCGTGAGTTCATCCAGGCGGGTCGAGATGATCGCGTCGCCCACGGCATCGCCGTCGCTGTCGTAGATTATCATGTTCCCGGCTTCGTCGCGGGCCATGAGCCGGAACTCGGAGATGGGACGGGCATCACTGGCATGCTTGATGTGGGCGTGCATCCGGTCCGGCTGGCTGGTCGTGACCACTTCCAGGGTGGGCGGAGACTCGTCGAACTGGGCCAACCTCATGACGTAAGCGCCCACGGCGGTGGCCATGACCACGGTCAGGACCACCAGGAGGATCGTTCCCACCTGGCTCACGACCGCACCGTCATCCCGTCGGACCGCGTGCAACCCCGTTCTCGGCCGATGGCGTGCACCGTGGCATGTCCTGAAGGTCCCCTCGGGACCCTGTCCCTGTCCATCATGCATGTCTATACCCCCGGCCGGAGAGGAAGGCACCTCCTCTCCAATTCGACCGTTCTTCCGGGAGAGCTATGCTCCCGCCCTAACATGTCCATCCTAACATAAATATTTTTATTTGATTGATTGCGATTCGCGGGTCATCGAGGACAGAAGGGGAGAAGTGTACATCGACCATCAATCCATGATGGACTGGCCACTCTACATCCTCTGCCCATGGCAGGGGCGGGGCGGGGGCCATTCCACATCTTCCGGATATGGGATTTATGTGATTATAAATTATTATTACCGGATTCCTGTCTTAAGGGCGCGGCGACCCGGGCCTTTTCAGAATCTCAGCAACGGTGAATAACGGGATCGCGGCCTCCGATGGCGCCTCTTGCCCACAAAAGTCGTATATAATACTCAGGCATATGACCATTGGGAGGGTAAGTGATACAATGATCGAGAGTATCCGTTCGGAGGAGATGACCGGTGACCTCCGGTTCAGCAGGGGACGCGTGATGAGGGTCGCCCTGGTGCTGGCGTTGACCGCGGTGCTGGCCTTCACATTGCTAACCGTCGCCCAGGACGAGGACAACTCGTACATGGACGAGGCGTTCTACGTGGGTGCCGAGAGGTGCTACGACTGCCATGATGGCATTCACGACACCTGGGTGGATACCAACCACGCCAAGGCCTTCGACAAGGCCACCGAGGACACCGTTGTGGCCGACTGGGGGGCGGACCCCTCCTTCGAATGGATGGGGGAGACCATCACGCCCGTCCTCACCGAGAACGCCTCCGGCTACTTCATGGACCTGGATGGGCAGGAGACCCACGTTTACGAGGTCACCCACGTGCAGGGCGCCGGGTTCTGGCTGCAGGTCTACATAGCCAAGATAGGGAACACCCACTACATCCTGCCCCTCGCTTGGGCGAACACCTACCAGGCCTGGGTGCCCTTCCACGCCGATGAGTGGTACGAGGTCGACGGCTCCCCGAAGATGGCGGCCAACTACCACGTATGGGACCTCCTGTGCTCGGCCTGCCACGTCACCAACGGGGGCATCAGATACAACACCACCACGGAGACCTGGGTGGCGTCGATGACGTACTACGGCATCACCTGCGAGTCCTGCCACGGCCCGGGTAGCCTCCACGCCAAGCCCCCTTCGGGTGAGGATCGGGTCGACTACATCTGGCGCACCCTCTCCTCCGACCTGTGCGGCAACTGTCATGCGGGGATGACCCCCGTGGGCAACGTGAACGGCATGCCCACCGGCTATCCCTTGAACGCCGCTGGAGAGACCATCCAGCCCGGGGACGATCATAGCGAGTTCTTCGATCTGGCCCCCGACCTCCACCCCGACGGCGAGACCGTCAAGGGCCAGTCCCAGCAGTACAACGACTACCTGACGTCGCGCCATGCCCACTCCCTCCCGACCCTGCTTGGCAACGATGACAAGCAGGACTTCTGCCTGATGTGCCACTCCACCGACTACAAGCTCGCGGAGGAGGGCGAGGAGCCCACCCTCGAGACGGCGGAGCACGACATCGAGTGCGCCCTGTGCCACGACATGCACGGCACCTCCGAGGAGAACAACCTGCGCCTGCCCATGTGGGACACCTGCGTCCAGTGCCACCGGAACGGGGACCGCATGCCCGGTGAGGACCCCCTACCGCCCCAGAAGGAGATGGTGGAGGGCACCATCAACATCGATGGGCTCTCGGGCGACCACTGGATGGGAGACATCATCTGCACCGACTGCCACATGCCCATGATGGGCGTGCGGGAGGCGCCCTACGACATTCCCAGCCACACGTGGTACCTCATAAGCCCCAGCAAGAGCATCGACCTGGGCATGCCCAACTCCTGCACCGTGACGTGTCACCATGACGGGTCCCCGGAGGGTGCCCTCACCGACGAGGAGGCCCTTGCGTACATCGAGGATTCGATGGCGGAGGTCGAGGAGATGGCCGGGTTCACCGCGGACGACCTGGAGGTGGCCGACCTGGCCCTGGAGGCCTCTTCCGGCCTGGGCTTCTCCCAGGAGGACATCGATGCCCAGGAGGAGTACCTCATCGAGGCGCGGTTCGCCCTTGACATGGTCGAGGGGGACAACACGTACTTCCACAATCCCGTCTGGCAGAAGGAACTGCTCACCTTCGCCCAGGACATGGCCCAGTCGGTAGCGACGGCCCTGGAACCGGGTACGGTGACGGGCAAGATCATCGTGGGCGACGACACGGGAAAGGCGGGTCTGGGCATCATGACCGGCAACGTCACCTGGGACACCACCGACGCCGACGGCGTGTTCGACTTCGACATCGCTCCGGGGGTCTACACCTTCGAGGTCTGGAACGGGGAGACCAAGTGGGGTACGTTCGACGCCACCGTGGTGGCCGGCGAGACCACCGACAAGGGCGATATGAGTATCCGGGAGGAGGTCTCTGAGGACAACTTCACCTGGTACGTCATCGGCGGCCTGGCCATAGTCGTGATCATCATTGTCACCATCTTCCTCCTCAACACCAAGGTCGGGGAGGGGAAGGAAGAGGATGAGGAAGAGGAGTGAGCGGGTCACGGCCTGCTTCATGTCACTCCTGGAAGGCCTCGATACACTCACTATATAGATACCGCAATGAATATATATTTACAACCCCATCTCCCAAGCCCCGAGGCGATAATATGGAGATGCGCAAGGTCCAGATCACCGGTGGTTCGACGTTCATAGTCTCCCTTCCCAAGCAGTGGGCCAAGGAGGTGGGCCTCTCCGCCAGCGACACGGTTGGCATCATGCCCCAGGCCGATGGCACGCTCCTCCTCACACCCCACCTGTCCACCGGTGACGAGCCCCGACGGAAGGTGTTCGACCTGCCCGAGGAGCCCGCACAGACGGAACTGCTCCGGGACCTCATCGGCGCCTACGTCATCGGGTACGACCTCATCGAGGTCCACCAGGAGCCCCGGATGACCACCGAGGTCCGCAACATCGTCCGGACGTTCACCCGGCTTGTCATCGGTCCCGAGATCATCCACGAGGACATCGACGACATCAAGACCCGGGACCTGCTGTCCCCCTCGGACCTTCCCTTCCGCACCTCCATACAGCGCATGTACCGCCTGGTCTCGTCCATGCACCGGGAGGCGGCCCTGGCCTGCTGCGAGCTGGACCTGGACCTGGCCAACGACGTGGTGATGCGGGACACCGAGGTGGACCGGCTGGACTGGCTGGTGGCCCGGCAGTACAACCTGAGCATCTCGGACATCCTGCTGGCGGAGAAGCTGGGCACGACCCGGGAGCACGCGGTCAACTTCATGCTCATCAGCCGCGTGCTGGAGCGGATGGGGGACCACTCGGTCCGCATGGCGACGCAGGTCGAGGACCTGGTCGCAGCCAAGGCCAAGAAAGCGCACCTCAAGCGCATCCTCAAGACGGCCGATACCATCCTGCCCGTCCTGGACGACGTGATCTCGGCCCTGTTCCAGCGGGACAGCAAGCTGGCCCACAGGGCGATGGAGCAGGCCAACAGCGTGCTGGTCGACATCTATGGCTTCAAGGAGGACATCGCCGACTCCCCAGGCGGCGCGGCCCTGCCCATGGGCATGGTGGTCGACTCCCTGGACAGGACGGTCCACTACATCAAGGACATCGGGGAACTGGTCATCAACTACGCCATCGACAAGGCGTGACATCGGAATCTATGGGATGGTGGCGACGGATGGTAACATACCTTGGTTCGTGTTTCCTCGGGATCCTGGTGATCATCATCGTACTCGCCGCGGTGGTGATGTTCATCTACCTCATCGTCAAGGCAAGGAGAATGAGGAGGAGGATCTACATCGAGCCTCCTGACCAACCGGAGGGGCCAGGTGAAGAGGGAGCGGGAACGGGGTCGGATGAGCCACCCTCTTGAGGTTCACGAAGTTCACGAACTAACAGCCTCGTGCGGATTTTTATAATATAAAAATGTTAACGGAAGATTGTGGTGGGTCCCTTTATATTGCATACGGGGGTTCGACCATCCAACAGTCATAAGCCATGGGCAGGATGACCATGACCGCCTCCGAGGACCCACCCGTTGATGTTGAATATCTAGTCCAGGCCAGCAACGTCACCGTCAGGTTCGGTGAGGTGGTCGCCCTGGACAACTTCTCCACCCGGGTCCACACCGGCATCACCGGCCTCCTGGGCCCCAACGGCGCCGGCAAGTCCACCCTCATCAAGACGGTGCTGGGACTGGTGGAGCCGGAGTCGGGCGACATCACCGTGGACGGGCTCGACCCCCGCCGGGACATGACCCGGGTCCGGGATCGTGTGGGCTATATGCCCGAGCACGACTGCCTCATCAACGCCATGAACCCCGTGGCCATGGTCTCGTACATGGGCCAGCTCAGCGGGATGACCCGCAAGGACAGCATCCAGCGCACTCACGAAGTCCTCGACTTCGTAGGGTTGGGAGAGGAGCGGTACCGTCCCATCAAGTCATACTCCACCGGGATGAAGCAGAAGGCAAAGCTGGCCCAGGCCATAGTCCACGACCCCTCCATCCTGTTCCTGGACGAGCCCACCAATGGCCTGGACCCCCAGGGCAGGGACGAGATGCTGGAGGTAATTCGTCGCATCGGAGCGTCGGGCAAGACGCTGCTGGTATCCTCCCACATCCTCCACGAGATCGAGCAGGTCAGCCAGAACATCATCATCATCAACGAGGGCCGCCTCATCCGGGAGGGTCCAACCTCCGCCCTCATGCACGGGACCGCAACCCAGTACCGTCTCCGGGTCAGGGGCACTGCGGAGGCTATAGAGGGTTTGAAGAAGGCCATCTCCCCCGCCTTCAAGGTGATGTCGACCCGGGACGAGTCCGGGCAGATCTCGATGCTCGTCGAGGGCGAGGGCAGCAGCGCCACCATCTTCGCCGAGGCGGCGAGGGCGGGCGTGCAGGTGCGCTACTTCGGGCCCGACACGCTTACGCTGGAGGACGTGTTCGTCTCCGTCTTCAAGGGAGGTGGGCCGGGTGGGGATTAGGGCCATCGAGTACCGGCCCTGGAAGGGGGACCGGACTGACCCCAACCGACGGTGGCTGGTCATCTCGAAGCACGTGTTCAAGAAGAACATCCGGTCCGTGGCGGTCATCATACTTCTCATCTTCGGCATGATGCTGGCCCACGCCTTCCCGATAATATTCGCCATTCTCTCCCCCCACGAGGAGATCACCAACGAGGACATGGTTGGCGAACAAGGCGTGTTCGAGCCCG
>JAUVEQ010000062.1 GCA_030594725.1 Methanobacteriota archaeon | reverse complement strand
GTCGCACGATGGCCCTCAGCGGTATTGAACGTTTCCCGGCGGAGGCGTGGATTTGATATATTGTCGCACCCCTCTCGGGACCGTGGTTCTGCTCAATCCAGCCTCCGCTTACGTCATCGCCGCCATCCTGTGCGTCATCGTAGGCACTTACATCATCGCGATATGGCGGAAGATGTCCTTCACGGCGGCCACCGTGATCGCCAACATCATCATCTTCATCATCTACATGGCCCCCGGCAACGAGGAGATCATCAAGGACGTGTTCTACAACCTGGGTTTCAACAACTCGGCCTTCGAAACGGGGGAGGGCTGGTGGGGGCTGTTCACCCACATGTACATCCACGCCAACTTCCTCCACGTGTTCTTCAACATGTTCATCTTCTTCATCATGGGCATCCACTTCGAGGACAGGGTGGGCTTCAAGTGGATGGCCATCGTCTACTGGGGGACGGGCATAATCGGCGCCGGGATCATCAACGGGTACATCACCCTGCCCGACGTCGTCATCGGCATAGGGGCCTCGGGCGCCATATCCGGGGTGCTGGGAGCCTTCGCCATCATGTATCCCAGGGACCGCGTCCCGATGGTCATCATATTCATCATCCTGCCCCGGGTGCCGGTGGCCCTGGGCGCCCTGGTCTTCATCCTGTTCGAGACCTTCATGAGCTTCGCACAGATCTCCTTCCCTGGCCTCGGGAACGTGAGCCACACGGCGCACCTGGCAGGTGCTGCGGTCGGGGTGGTCTTCGGGTTCATCATGATGAAGAAGGGAGTGGAAGCTCCAAAACCAGGGGCCAAGCTGGGACGGAAGCTCGACAGCCTGGACTACTCCCCCCTGGGCGAGCTCGCCTACCACCCCGCCAACAAGGAGAGGTACGAGGCCCTCCTCAAGGAGGACATTCCCGAGGTGAAGGAGGTCCTGCTGGAGGACCTGGTCTCCCGCCTCCGTTGCCCCGATTGCTCCTCGATACTGACATTGAAGGGTACAACGGTCCGTTGCGAGGGATGCGCCTGGAAGGCCGACCTGCGGAAGGGCAGGGCCGGCTAGTCAAGGACCCGACCTTAAGGTATATTACCGGAGAGATGGATGGACCGGTCAGGCGAGGTGTTCCTCATCGCATCGCGAGAATCCATCGTCATCTTTCTAAAAGGATTCCTGATGGGCAGTGCAGACGTGGTGCCGGGTGTATCGGGCGGCACGATGGCCCTCATCACGGGGATATACGAGAGGTTCATCTCCGCACTCCGCAGCGTCAACTTCAACTTCATCGCCCGGCTCTTCAAGAAGGACCGGGAGGGCGCCAAGGAGAGCTGGGCGGCCATAGATCTGCCCTTCCTCATCCCGCTGGTGCTGGGCATCGTCAGCGCGATACTGGTTGGCGCCAGGGTCGTTGTCTACGTCCTGGAGCACTATCCTGGGCCCACCTACGCCTTCTTCTTCGGCCTCATACTGGCCTCGGCGGGGTTCGTGTCCAAGTACGTCGAGCGCCTGGACGCCAGGCACGTCCTGTTGGGCGTCCTCGGTTTCGTCATAGTCTTCTACATCACTGGCATGGACGAGATCACGAGCAACCACTCCCTTCCGATCATCTTCCTCGCAGGCGCCATCGCCGTGAGCGCCATGATCCTCCCCGGCATCTCTGGTTCGCTCATGCTGCTCATCATGGGGCAGTACGATTACATCCTCAATGCCCTGAACACCTGGGACATGAAGGTCCTCATCACCTTCGGGGCCGGAGCGATGACGGGCATCCTCCTCTTCGCACGCCTGCTCAACTACCTGCTCGAGCACTGGAAGTCCCTGACAATGGCTGCCCTCTTCGGGAGCATGCTGGGAGCGCTGCGGCTTCCAGCGGAGAAGATCCACGAGACCCTCGACTATTCCTCCGTCAGCAGCATCTTGGCCGTCGTCATCGTCGCTGCCATTGGCTTCTTTCTGGTACTGATACTGGAAAGGAAATCGGCCGAGATAGAGAGGAGGTTCGGTCTGGAAGAGGACGACGCCTGAGCGAAGCGGGACCGATGTTCAGTCAACCATGTTCCCATCGATGATGATGTCGCGGGTCTGTCCGTCCTGGAACTCGATGGTGAGGGTCGGCTTGAGGACGTGGAAGTCCCGATGGGTCCGGGAACCGTTCTTCCCGCCCATCTCGATGTTGTTGCCGAAGGCCACGTGGACCGTCCCCACGGCCTTCTCGTCCTCCAGTATGTTCCCAATGACCCGGGCCTCCGGGTTGATGCCTATACCCAGTTCCCCGATGATGGAGGCCTCGTCATCGATCGAGGTCAGCTCCTCGATCCGGTCGATCAGCTTCTGGTCGTCTCCGCGGATCGACGTGAGCTTGCCCGAGACCACCTCGAAGGTCACGGGGGACGGGACGGTTCCCAGATCACCGATGGTCGAATCGCACACCAGGGTGCCCTGGACCTCGGTCTCCACTGGTGCCACCCGGACCTCACCGTTCGGGAGGTTGCCGAAGGCTCCCTGCTCGATCCTGACGTCGGACTCGAACACCCGGCCCTGGGTCGTGAACCAGATGTCGGCACCCGCTGGGCTGGTGAGGTGGGCCCTCACCGCTCCCGCGAGTCGTTCCACCAAACCATCACCTATGGCGGCGAGCTCCTGGAAGTCGACGCGCATCGCGCCCTCCAACATCATATCATCCGAGATGCCAGGACCGTGGCCCGTCCGCAGTCCCGCCTTGGCCGCGGTCTTCAGCAATTCCACCCTGAAGGGGGTCTCCTCCGGGTATCCGACGAATACCGAGACCATCACATCAGCTCCCTCCAGGGCCTTGCGGAGGTCCTTGGGAAGATGGCCTAATGGCCTCTCGCTGTCCTCCAGCACGAAGAGGCGGCCCTCAAGGTTCAATCTGTCACCCGCCTCGTAGAAGGCATTGCCGATCTCGATGCGCTGCTCGTCGGTGACGACCAGCAGGTGCTCGCCTTCCTTGGCACCGAGAACGTGGGTGAGGGCGTTGCGGGCTATCTCCCTCATGACCATGATACCACCGGCGCCAGCAAGTGGCGAGGGGTGGTATAAACCTTCCGGAAGGTGCTCACAAACCTCATTACCCCTCCCCACCATACACTGGCCATGGCGCGACCGGCGGACATCGCGAAGAAGGCGACGGCTGCGTACTACGGCCTCTCATCGGACCCCAAGCGCGTACCGAAGGGCTGGGAGATCGAGTACCTGCGGCAGCACTCCCTGATACCCAAGGAGAACGAGTTCCTGGTACGGCTGGACACCCTAATCAATGCCAAGTGGTCCGACAACATCGGCAACGTCTCGCGCACCGCCCGCATGTCCGACCTGGACTTCATCGTCTACGGCAACGAGCTGCTGGAGGAGGGGGGTCTGCCCCTGGTCAAGCCGGGGGACGAACGGATAATCCAGTGGATGGCGTACGTCGCATCCAAGAACGACGCACTGGTGCTGGTACGCGTGTCCAAGGGAACGGAGCAGAAATTGCTCCTCGTGAACACCAACATAACGCAGTGACCCCACCGCAACCCTCTTTTATGGCCTCGGCCCTTTCGCAGCCGGTGAGCCCGGTGACCGAGACTCCCGCCGAGGAACTTATGGAGAGCCTGCAGGAGGTCGTCCTGCCCGATGAGCTAGAGAGGGTGCTGTCCCGAGAGGGTCCCACAGGCTACATAGGCATCGAGCCCTCCGGCCTCCTGACCACGGCCCAGGCGTTCCAGATCGTCCGCACCGTCACCCTCCTCCAGAGGTCGGGCGTGCACATGACCATTCTCCTGGCGGACTGGCACGCCTACATCAACGACAAGCTGGAGACCGACCTTCCTCGCATCAAGCGATGCGGCGTGTACCTCCAGGCGGTCTTCGAGGCCATGGGCGTTGACCCCGAGATGGCCAGGTACGTGTGGGCATCCGACTTCGCGAAGGACGATGAGTACTGGGAACTCGTTGTCCGTACCCTCAAGGCCTCCTCCCTGAACCGCATCAAGCGCACCCTGACCATCATGGGACGCGAGGAGGACGAGTCGGAGCTTGACGCGTCCAAGATCATCTATCCCGCCATGCAGGTGGCCGACATCTACTACCTGGACGTGGACATCGCCCTGGGAGGCATGGACCAGCGGAAGGCCCACATGCTCTGCCGCGACGTGGCGGGCAAGGTGGGCAAGCCCGTCAAGTCCCCGGTGGCAATCCACTTCGCCCTCCTGCCCGCCCTGACGGGCGGTTCGGTCAAGGACGACCCGGTGGCCGCCAAGATGTCCAAGTCCAAGCCGGACTCCGCCCTGCTCATCCACGACACTCCCGAGGACATCGAGCGCAAGATGAAGAAGGCCTACTGCCCGGCCGGCGAGCTGGACGACAACCCCGTCACCGAGCTGTGCAGGCTCATCATCATGCCCCACATGGGAGAGCTGACCATCGATCGCCCCGAGAAGTGGGGCGGCGACATGCACTTCACATCCTACGACATGCTGGCCGAGAGCTTCGAGTCGGGCCAGCTCCACCCAGCCGACCTGAAGACGGCGGTGGCCAAGGCCCTGACCGAGCTCCAGAGACCGGTGCGCGAGCGCTTCGAGAAGGACCCGATCCACGAAGAGTTCGTGGTCGTGCTGTAGGTCCCAGGGTGGTGCCATGTTCGAGCTGGTGGACCGGGACTGCACCGGCCGCATCGGCATTCTCCACACCCCCCACGGCAAGGTCCGCACCCCCGCGCTCCTGCCCGTCGTCAATCCTCACAAGGTCACCATAGCACCCGAGAGGATGGCGTCCGAGTTCGGCTTCCAGGCCCTCATCACCAACTCGTACATAATCCGAAATGACGACCACCTGCGGGAGCGGGCCCTGGAATGTGGCGTCCACGACCTCCTCGGATTCCATGGCATGGTGATGACCGATTCGGGCACCTTCCAGGCCCACGTCTACGGCAAGGTCAAGGTGACCAACGAGGAGATCGTCTCCTTCCAGCGGGACATGAGTGTGGACGTGGGCACGGCCCTGGACGTATTCACCGAACCATGGGACGGGCCCGACAAGGCCCGAGAGGGGATGGAGGAGACCCTGGGACGGGTCGAGGAGGCCTCCGCCTTGCGGGGCGATATGGCCCTTGCGGGCACCGTCCAGGGAGGTGTCTTCCCCAGCCTGCGGGAGGAGATGGCCAGCCGTCTGGGAGAGATGGACGTTCAGGTCCACCCCATCGGCGGCGTCGTGCCCATCATGGAGAACTACGCCTACCGGGACCTGGTCAGGGTCGTCCTCGCGGCAAAGCGGGGATTGCCCCCCGGAAGGCCGGTGCACCTGTTCGGCGCTGGCCACCCCATGGTATTCGCCCTCGCCGCCCTGATGGGCTGCGACCTGTTCGACAGCTCCTCGTACGCCAAGTACGCCCAGGCGGGACGGATGATGTATCCCGACGGCACGCGGCATCTCAAGGACCTGGAGGAGAGCCCCTGCGGTTGCCCGGTGTGCCGCGAGCACGATGGGGCGAGCCTCCGGGCGCTGCCCAAAGGTGAGAGGGAGGTCAAGCTGGCCGAGCACAACCTCTGGGCCTGCCAGGACGAGCTCAAGATCGTGCGGGAGGCCATCCGCGAGGGGACGTTGTGGGACCTGGTCGACCGCCGTTCCCGCGCCCACCCCCTGCTCTTCGAGGGCTACAAGGAGCTGTGCCTGCAGGCCGGCCAGCTCGAGCCCTACGAGTCCACCTCCAAGCCCTCACCCCTGTTCTACACCGACCACCTCTCCATGAGGCGGCCCCTGGTCATGCGCTACGCGCGCCGAGTGTTCTCCCGTTACCGACCCCCGGAGAAGCGGGTGCTGGTGGGTTTCGAGGAGGGTTCCCGGCCCTACGGGCGCCACTACGCCGATGCGATGGCCAAGGTGCTAAAGGTCGCCGACTCCCACTTCAACGTCAAGACGATCCTCGGTCCGGTCCCCATCGAACTGGACGAGTTCTACCCCGTGGCCCAGACGGTCGAGGCCGCTCCATGGGACGACCAGACCGTCAAGCGGGTCAACCACATGATGGAGCATTGCTCCCACAACCTCAAAAACTCCCTGGCCGTCATGTGGGACGGGGACGAGACCCTGGAAATGCTCCGGATGATGGAGGGTCGCGGAGGGAGCTTCGACATCATGACGGCACGGGCCCGGGCGACGGCGGACATGCAGTTCGGCGAGGGCGCGGCGGACGTGCTCATTGACGGAACGATGGAGCTGGTCACCTCCAAGAAGACGGGAAAGCTCCGCAATGTGATCGTTGACGGCGAACACATCCTTTCCATGCGCGCCCACGACGGCATGTACACGTTGAAGTTGGCGGGGGCGCAGAAGCTCCATGCCGCATGGGCCTCGCCTCGGCTCAGGGTGATCGTGGACGAGGACGCCGCGCCCTACGCCAGGGAGGGCAAGTCTGTGTTCGCCCAGTTCGTGGTGGATGCCGACGAGGAGATCCGGCCCGGCGACGAGGTGCTGGTGGTCGACCAGGCGGATGAGCTGCTCGCCGTGGGAAGGACGCTGCTCAACCGCCGGGAGATGCTCTCCTTCGAGAAGGGAATGGCCGCCAAGGTGAGGAAGGGTCTTGCCGACGTTGATACCCCTGGCTCCGTTTCGGATTAGAAACGTGGTCGATCCAGGGCAATGGACGGGGCGATATCCCTTTCACCCGCCCCGAGGAAAAGTATTCAACGGGTATGGCCATTAATGTATCGTTCGGTATCCCGGGGACACGAGATGGAGGCGAAGACATGACCGCTGATGGGTCGGAGGATGGTGTCGATACGGATCTTGCTGTCCCCGCCAGGTACGCTGACCTGTTCTGGGACCTCGACCCGACCACCCTAGATCCCCGTATCCACAAGGACCAGGTCATCCGGAGGTTCCTTGAGGCCGGAGACTGGGACGCGGTCTCCTGGCTGAGGGAGTCGGTCGGCGACGAAACACTGAGGGACTGGTTCCTTCGAACGAAGGGTCGAGGTCTTGACCCAAGGCGTCTCCGTTTCTGGGAGCTGGTCCTCTCCCTCCCCCGTGAAGAGGTGGATGGCTGGGTCATAGAGATGCAGAAGGACCCTTGGCACAGGAGGGCGTCATCCTGATCTGGCACGATGAGGTAATGGATGATCCCGTCAAGGTGGTCCTCTCGTCCCTGGCACCTACGATGACCGAGAAGGGGTTCTACCTGGGCGGGGGCACGGCAGTGGCCATACATCTCGGGCACCGCCGGTCCCAGGACCTGGACTGGTTCTCGCCGACCAGGTCGGCCGACATGATGGTCCTGGTGGGCGACCTCCGGGCGACGGGGGTGGACCTCGTCGTCACCAGTGTAGAGAAGGGGACCCTCCACGGGAGCATTGACGGGGTCCCGGTGAGCTTCTTGGACTACCCCTACACTCTCTTGGAGGCGCCTGTGAGCCATCCGACCATGGCGTTTCGCCTGGCGACCCTCCTGGACCTGGCTTGCATGAAGCTCTCGGCCGTGGCCCAGAGGGGTTCGAGGAAGGACTTCCTGGACATCTACGCGATGGGCCGGACGGACATCGACCTCGGTACCATGGTATCGCTGTACAGAAGGAAGTATGAAATCGAGGATATCTCCCATCTCATGTACGGCCTTTCCTACTTCGACGACGCGGACAGGGAAGCCATGCCGACAATGGTATGGGATGTCGAGTGGGATGAGGTCAAGGGTGACATCAGGAATTGGGTGGTGGAACTGGTCGGGTAGGACTGGGCCCAGTTCCAGTTCCTAGGAAGGTACGGCTCGTGGGTCTTCCGGAGGCCATTGACGTGGACCAGGTCTCCCTTCACATCTGGCTCACTTTTCTCGCCTTCCCCCCAAGATGACGAGGGAGACCATTGCGACCACTGCCATCATTGCACCAGGGCCCGGGCTCTCACCGGAGGATCCCATCGTCTCGGTATCCGTCTCAGAGCCGAGGGAACCCACGAACCCTGTGGTGTCGCTTGCCACGATGTAGAACTCGATCTCATCTGCGCCCTCCAGGTCCCCCTTCTCTACCTTGCCGCTGTACGTGGCACCATCCAGGGTGAGCACGAGCTGCTTCCAATTGCCCTTCCCGTCCTTCCTGTAATGGAAGACCGCTTCTTCCACCTCGGTGTCCTCGGTTATCGTCACCTCGACCTTGAGGTCCCTTTCCGGGTCGAACTTCTGGGGTGTGACCTTGACTATCTTGGGAGGGCCGGAATCGGTCTCATCCATGTCAACGGTGAGGGTGTACTCGCCATACGTGTTTCCCGTGACCCCCTCCAGACAGATGTACCAGTTCGAGCCCAGAGGTGTGGCCGCGGGGAGCAACCACGAGCACGACTCCTCGTCCGACACCTCCATGGTCTTCATGGGCGTGACCAGGTCATCATCTGTGTAGACCTGTACCCTCATCGGACCCGCTTGGTCGCTGCAGGCCAGACACAGACCCAGGGTCCATCCCCCCTTGACGACCACCCGGTACACGTCCTTGGTGTCATGGAACCCGTACTCGCCCGTGTGCTCCCCGGCATCCAGCCTAAGGGCGTTACCGATGTCGCATGGGGCGTCGCCTTCCGTCCCCCCATCGTCCTGAACATCGTAGTACAGGGAGAACTCGTACTCACCCGGTGACTCCTCCCCCTCGGCCCCAACGGAGACCGAGATGTACCACCACTCCATGTCCAGCTCGTAGGCGATATAGATGTTGACGGACTCCCGCACGCCAGCATTGGAATCTAGGACAGCTATCAACCGGCTCCCACCATCCTTCACGAGGAGGCTTTGGGTTCCGGATGTCAATGTCTTGAAGGACAGTCCGATGATGTCTCCACCAACCACCTCCATCTTGTAAAGGTCCCTGATGTCGGTCATGTTCACCGAGCCAAAGTTTGTCTCGGCCAATATCACTTCAGCATCCACGATATCGTCGTTCGGTTCCACGTCCGCCGCGACCATGGCCGCGCCTAGAATAAGTAGCAGCCCCAGCCCCAGGAGTCCCAGGACGGGGCGGGTGCTCCGCATTGGCATTTGCTGATTCCCCCTAGGTTTCCATTGGGAGGACCACATATTAATATGTTGCCTACCTGGACAAAGTTGGTGTGCTGTTTCATGCCGAGAATCAGCAGGGCTAGTTCCAGTTCTTAGGAATGTAGGGCCGGTAGGTGTCGCGGAAGCCCTTGCCGTGGAAGTGGGCCCGGTCACCAAGCTCGTCCTCGATGCGCAGCAGCCTGTTGTACTTGGCCGTCCGCTCGCCCCTCGCGGGAGCGCCGGTCTTGATCTGACCGCAGCACAGGCCCACGGCCAGGTCGGCGATGGTGGTGTCGGTGGTCTCGCCGCTCCGGTGGCTCACGACGACGCCGTAGTCGTTGTCGTAGCACATGAGGGCGGCATCGATGGCCTCGGTTATCGTCCCGATCTGGTTCACCTTGAGGAGCATGGCGTTGCAGGAGCCCGCCTGGATGCCGAGCTCGAGGCGCTTGGTGTTTGTGACGAAGTGGTCGTCGCCCACGATCTGGACCTTGTCGCCAAGGGCCTTGGTGAGCTCGGCGTGGCCCACGAAGTCCTCCTCCATCAGGCCGTCCTCGATGGAGGTGATGGGGTACATGTACGCCAGGTGCTTGTAGAGGTCTATCATCTCACCAGGGGTGGTGGGCTTGCCCTCAACGGTGTAGAGGTTGGTGGGAGCGTCATAGAACTCGGACGCCGCCGGGTCCAGGGCGATGCCGAAGTCCTTGCCGGGAGTGAAACCGCAGGCCTCCATGGAGTTCACAATGGCGTTGAGCACGTCCTCGACCCTGTCCACGGGGCCGGAGAAACCGCCCTCGTCGCCCACGTTCTTGGCCATGGGTCCGTACTTCTCCACAAGGTAGCGCTTGAGGTTCTGGTATCCCTCGCTGACCCACCGGAGGGCCTCCGTGAAGTCGCTGGCACCGATGGGATGGATCATGAACTCTTGTAGTTCCAGCCTCCCTCCTCCGTGCTTGCCACCGTTGAAGACGTTGGCCATCGGCAGGGGCATGGGATAGCTTAGCGAGGGTTCCAATTTCCCCCAGGCCATCTCACGGAAGTGGCGATACAGGGGAACCCTCCGGGCGACGGCGGCCGCCCTGGCGACGGCCATGGAGGTACCCACGATGGCGTTGGCACCCAGCTTGCCCTTGTTGGGAGTGCCGTCCAGGTCGATCATGACCTGGTCGATGGCCCTCTGGTCCAGAGCGTCCTCCATCTTGAGGGCATCGGCGATGGGTCCGTTCACGTTGTCCAGCGCCTCGGAGACCGACATGCCG
>JAUVEQ010000131.1 GCA_030594725.1 Methanobacteriota archaeon | reverse complement strand
CAGGACGAGGGAAGGCGGACCGATAGACCTGGACGACAGCGCCATGACCGTCTTCCCGAGACCAGATGTGAAGGTCGAGATACCCTCCCCAGAACAGTTCGAGGATGAGCAGGACGAGGAGTTGGAAGATGAGGATGAGGTGGAGGAGGGGAAGGAGGATGAGGAGGCGGAGGAGCCCGTGGACATGGAGGCCCTCCCCGACGATATCTTCGAGGAGCCGGAACCCGAGCCGGAGCCGGAGCCAGAACCCGAGCCCGAACCAGAGCCGGAGCCGGAGTCAGAGCCCGATGTCAAGCCCATGCCGGAGCGCTTCTTCGCGCCGAACGGCGTCTCGGCGACGGTGGCGGCGGCCAAGGCTGCCCAGACCCCATCCGCTCATCCGGCTCCCGCGCCGGTTCCCGCAGCCGCTCCCGCCCCCAAGCCGGTGGCCAAGCCCGCACCCGCGCCAAGACCTGCCCCTGGACCTTCCCCCGCACCGGCCCCCAAGCCGGCTCCCGCTCCAAGGCCGATGGCAGCCCCGAGACCCGTGCCCGCGCCTGTCAAGCGGGACGAGGAGGACGAGGTCGACGAGCCCAAGATCAAGAGCAGGTACTTCACCAACAACGGAGGGGAGCGACCCAGGATCGAGGTGGACGGACCCGCAGAGGACCACCAGCGCCCGGTCAAGGAGGTCGTCGTCCCCAGGGCCACCCCGCCCCCGGAGTCGTCCAAGCCCAAGAAGCCGAGCCTGGCCTCCCGGGACATCGAGGAGCTGCTCAACGACCTTGATAGCCTGGACATCCTGGAAGATGAGGACGATTGAGCCCCCCTGCCGCCCGGCATCGCCACGTTCGGGACCTGAAGGGTTCGTCACAACCGTCAAATACAACGCCCTCCACAGAGGGACCGGACAATCATCATGCCTCCCGAGGAAGAGAAGAAGGTGGAAGACGGAGAGGAGTGGGCCGCCGAGGCGGAGGAGACCGCTCCCGAGTTCATGGAACCCGTGGTAGAGGTGGGTCAGGCGGAAAGGGCGGCTCCCGGGGAGGAGGGCGTCAGGAAGGCCCGGGACTCGCGGGATGCCAAGGGTTCCACCCTCTACCGGGAACGCCGCGTGGTCGAGGAGGTGGTGGTGGATGATACCGAGAAGGCGCCCCCGAAGCCCACCCGGGCCGAGAGAAGGGCCGAGAAGGACCGCCTCCGCCTGGAGCGGGAGGTGGACCGTGAGATCGATCGCCGTGATTCAGCCCTCCGGTCATCCCTCGTCTACAAGACCTTCTACGACCTGGTCTGCAACAGGGTCGGCGTGATCATCGCCGGGTTCGGAGTGGCGATGGTCCTCTTCACCATCTCCTACGACTGGTTGCAGGGCCAGGAGCTGAACCTGGGCACCCGGCACCTCACCGCCCTGGTCATATCCCTGGTCGTGTACTTCGTCGGAATGGGCATGGAGGGCATGCGGGTGCTGTCATCGGAGTGCGAGGGGTTGGAGTCGAAGGCCCTTGCCGCCCAGGCCAATGGTGAGAACGGGGCCTCCAAGGATAGGGACGAGCATGGACCCATCCCCATGATCCCCGAGGACGCGGTCGAGAAGTTCGTGAACGGCGAGCGTGACGGTTGACCTCAGCCCCAGGGCCGCGCCCTGCCGGTGCCCATCTCCGCCCGGGGGCCCCAGATGGTCGCGGGCCATCGCACCTCGCGGCCGCCCCAGTCCAGCGCCCCGAGGGTCTGCACCTCCCTGGCCGCGACCACGGGGTCCGCGCCCGACCTGGCCGTGATCATGAGCACCTCGGGGGTCCCCCTCGTCTTGACGGGATAGCCGGCGGTGGCAAGCAGCGCGGTCCGGTCGTCCAGCCTCGCCCAGCTTCCCGCACGGCAGGTGGCGGGACCCTTCATGCCCTCTTGGAACATCCTGAAGGGGTGCTCCAGCCCCAGCTCGACGAATCCCAGGGTGAGCCCCTCCGCGATCAGGCCTTCAGCGGCCAGGCTGCGCAGGGCACCCGTGAGGTCCTTTCGCTCGGGACGGGACAGGTTTCCCTCCCTGTGCACGACAATGGACCCGGGTGCGCCCCTCGCCTCGGTTATGGGGGCGACGGCGCGCATGAGGGCCGCTGCCGTCCTCTCGCCGCGGAAGCGCCCCCCGTCCAGATCGACGACACCACCCATTGACAACGTGCCTCCCGCCCGGGCGTCCACCAGGGTCACCAATCCACGCGCCGGAGGCCCACCGCCCTCCTCGTGGCCCCTTCCCAGCAGCGAGAGGCCCAGGAACGCGTCCGCACCCAGCTGCGCATCCAGGGTCCAGGGGGCGCGACCCGCCTCCCGCTCGAGGGCCGTGGCCAGCCAGAGCACCGCGTTGAAGTAGGTCGTGTCGCCCTCGGTCTCCCCGTGGACGGGCCGTGATGCCAGCTTCGAGGCCGACATGGTCTGGACGGCCGCCTCGGGCAGGGTGGCCTTGGCCGTGAGATAGGCCTCGGCGGGGTCGTGGGCGACGACGATGACCGCGGAGGGCGTGGGCGCTACGGTCGAGAGCAACGCGCCCAGTTCCGCCAGGCGCGAGAACTCCATGGTGCGCACGGGCCGGGGGTCGGCCTTCGTGCCCAGGTATCTGAAGAGGTTGTAACGCACGTCGGAGTACATGGTCGCCGCGGCGCCCTGGGCGACCCCCTCCTGGTAGGCCAGCACCGTGGGCCCGAGACGGGGCGCCCCGGGTTCGACCCCGGCGTCCTTCAAGGCGTTCCGCCGCTCGGCATCCCACCGTCCGACGGTGTCCGCGGTGGGCTCGAGCCTGCGGGAGGTCCGGAGGTCCTCGGACGGTACGTCCACCGTGCCCTGCTCCTCGGGTCGCATCGGACCCTCCACGTCGAGCCGCAGGTCGTGGGCGCCGAGGCGGGCGCGCCCCAGCTGGTTGGCCATTCCCTGGACGATCCTCCACCTGGCGCTTGGGGGCGGATCGAAGACCGGCGTCTCCTCCGGCCGCGCCAGGGCATGGACCAGGGAGGCGGCGTGGGGTTCCTCCCGCCCGGGTCGGCCGTGGATGAAACGCCGGAGGTACACCACGGGGTCCTCGGGGTCGACCACCCTGGCCGTCGCCCCCATGCCCATCCGGCGGTAGTGCTCGACAAGGGTCTCACGCTCGCCCCCGGGTCCCATGACCACGGGGTCACCAACTCTCACCTCCTCGACGATGCGCTCGATCCGTGCCATCCACACGCCGTCGGGAGTGCCCAGGATGGCGGGCGCGGCAACCCCGCCACTCTCCGGACCCGTTGCGGGAGGTGAGACGGTGATCGGGTCCCGGTCCACGGCGATCTGGCCCACGTCCACGGTGACCATGAGGACTCCGGGATTGTCCACCCGGAAGGTCAAGCGCCGGTGGATGTACCATCGGCCCTCCTCGCCGGCGGGACGGGAGTTGGCGTAGGCGTTCCTTCCCACCGCCATGAAGTCGGGCCGGGAGGCCATGTAGTCGCGCAATCCCTGGTGGACAAGGCGCACTATCGTGTGGCGGTCCTCCTTCGAGGAGGGGGCCAGGACAACCTCTCCCACGGGACGGTACTCCCGGCCGCGGATGCCGCCCTGGGCCGCAGCAGGTACGGGTGCGATGGCCAGGATCACCTGACCCAGCTCTGGGGTCTCGTAAAGGGCGGTGGGCGATCCCAGGCGATTGCAAAGGATCCCCAGGTCCCGCAGGGTCTCACCGGCAGGATCTGGGGCGCCCTCCATGGCATCGGCTCGGAAGGCTATGCACTCCAGAGGTTCGGGCAACCCCCCCACCAAGAAGGCGCCCAAGAACAGGCCCATGGCCCGGCTAACGGAGACTGATGTATTTGTCGATGTCGGTCGGGACGGGTACAGCCTCCTTGGCAACTCCCCTCACGCCCTCCTCCTCGAGGACCACCTGGCCCCTCCACTTGCGGAAGAACTCGCCCTCCAGCAGGCCCCGCATCTCCGCCAGTACCCCCGCGGTCGCGGCCGCCTTGGTGGATGCCACTTCCATCTCGATCCTGCGCACCTCCCCGCCGGTCACCCTCATGCTCACCGACAGCGGGGAGCGGTCCGCCACTGCCCGCCCCACCACGGTCCACCGGGCCGGCGGCCCTTCCACCTCCTCACCCGCCGACAGGACGAGGCCCCGGGTGCCAAGCACGGTGCGGACGGTGCGCACAACATCGAGACCGCCCAGGCTGGCGGGGTACCTCCAGGAGCGGGTCGCGGAGTCCAACCCCTCCCAGGGGCCGTCGGGAGGGGTGTGCATCCCGAGGTCGGGAAAGAGCACCTCGACCTCCCTTGGGGGCACCTCCAGATGGCGCGGGTTGTTGGCGTCATCGAAGAAGGTGATGGTACCCTCCAGCAGGTACTTGCCCGGGCCCAGGGGCTCCAGGCGGCAGGCGACGGTGCTGGCCTCCCCGGGTGAGATGGTGGCCACCTTCACCGTGCCCTCGTCGTTGAGGGCGTGGGCGGGTTCGGAACCCTCGAGCCTCAGGGACTCTCGATTGAAGGTGAGCTCCATGTATCCCCCGCGGACCGCCATGAAGCCCGAGGAGAATATCGCGACCTTGAGACGGACGTGGCCACCCTCGAAGTCCACGGCGCTCACGGGATGCACGCCCCGAAGGTTCAGGGGGTCTGCCACCTCTTCCGGCCCCCTGTCCGCGGTCCGGCCCACCACGGGCGCCAGGTCCTGGACCAGGCCATCCAGCTCACCGGGGGCGCCTGTCCACCCGTCGATGCGGGGGCCCCAGTCGGCCTCGATCCGGGCCACCGCGTCCTTCATCGACCTGCGGAGCTCCGGGTCGGGCTGCCCCCTGGCGACGGTGGCCACGTGGACCTTCCGTCCCGGAACGAGGGACAGGACCCTCTCGCCGTACACCGCCGAGACGGGGCGCCCACGCTCGCCGAACCCGTCCTGGACCATTCCCTGGAACGCCACCACCACGGGTGCCATGGGGTCGACCGTGGCCTCGGGGGGGCGGCCGGACCTGACCCGTCCCAGGGGACGGCCGTCCGTGTGGAAGGCCAGGGCCTCGCTCACCCAGTTGGGGATGAGGTCCCAGCGACCGTCATCGGACCCGCGGGTCATGGGTGTACTATCGCATGGCGACCTCTTGGGCCTTTCGGCCGGGACAGGTCACTCCTTCTCGACGACCAGGCCGGCCCTTCGGCGGCCGGGACGGCTGCGGATGACTCGGTTGGCCTCGTCGCGAAGGCGATGGGCGGCCTCCGAGAAGTCCCCGACCCTGGCCTCCCATCGCTTCCTCTTGTCCGGGAGGGACATGTCCTCGTAGATCGCCTGGGCCTCGCCCAGGGTGTGGAGGTTCCCGTGGTCGAAGCGGTAGACCGGAACGATGTCGAAGTAGAGGTGATGGTCCATCTTAAGGCCGCTCAGGACCACGGCGCTCTCGACCCGCTTGTCGTAGCCCAGGACCACATCGTGGGCGATGATGAGGTCGTCAAGCAGGGTCGACCTGGCCGCCTCGATCACGCCCGGGTCCAGGTTGTCCTCGGAGTACCCACGAAGGGCGGAAAGGTCCCTCACGTGATGGCGGCTTATGAGCCTCACATGGCCCTCCGCCAGGGGTTCTCGGGACACAACGCAGAACCACGACTCGTCCTCGAACACCCTGCGGTCGCAGGGTATGAGACCGACCAATCTGTCGGGATGTGGCTGGTGGTCAAGGTGTCCCTGCAGGACCTCTACCCACCCTTCGTAGGGATGGGGGCTCGAGGGGGACCATTGGCAGAAACCGCATCGGGGTTGCATGGATGGCCCGAGAAACGGTGCAGCGATATAAACATGGTCCTTTACCCGTCACCGGTGATCACGGACGCGGTGCACATCCGTCTGGTGGACCGTACTTTACTCGCCGCAGCCTTCTTGATGACCTATAGGACGGCGGAAGGTCCCCCACGCAACCCTTTTATCCGCATGGCCCCCTCCAATTCGCGGAGAGGGTTTCATGGCGGGGCGGTACGAGGACGACCTTTCGGACAGGGTTTTGATGTGGATGGAGGCCATCGAGCCACTCCAGGCGGTGCGGTTCGACCTGGACTGGGACCACGCGGCGCTTTTGGTCATAGACATGCAGCACGTGTTCCTGGAAGGCAGCTCCAAGGTCCAGGACGCCGAGTCCGTCATCGCGCGGGTCGCCGACCTGATCTCAGAGTTCCGGCGCCGGGAAAGGCCCGTCATCTACACCCGGCACCTGCACAAGGATGACGCCTCGGACGGCGGCAACCTGATGTGGTGGTGGGGTAGCATCATCAGGGAGAGCTCCGAGGGCGGCCAGCTTCACAAGGCCATCATGCCCGAGGAGGGGGATCAGGTGGTGCGCAAGAACACCTACGACGCCTTCAACGGCACGGAGCTGGGAACGTCCCTCGAGGAGATGGGCGTGACCAACGTGGTCGTCTGCGGGGTGATGACCAACCTGTGCTGCGAGACCACGGCCCGGGAGGCCTTCTGCCGCAACCTGCGGGTCAAGTTCGTCGCCGATGGCACCTCCACCGCAGCGGATTCCATGCAGATCGCGACCCTCATCAACCTGGCCTACGGCTTCGCCGATGTCGTCATCGCAGAGGACCTTCTTTCCGACTGACAATCGACTCCTTCTGAAGGTAAACGATAGGGTTATTTATTTAACTGAAATCGTCCCTAGGGGGCCGCGCACCGAGCCCAACGCTCGACGTGCGGGGGATTTCACATGAATGGCAGCGATGACCCTGTTAGCCCTCCATGTTTCAACTGTGGGGGCCCGACGTATTACATAAATCCAGATCGCTCGGCGATGCAGTGCATGGCCTGCGGCAAGAAGTTCCACAAGAAGGGGGCAGCCCCAGAGGAGCCCGCCCCCGTTGAGCCAGAGGCGTACGCGCCGCCGCCCCCGCCCGGGGTGACGGAACCCGAGCCGTACCACTTCCCTGGAGAGGAGCCGGAACCCGAGCCCGAGTACCAATCGTACCAACCGCCGGTGTATCCCGAGCCGGAGCCCGAGCCCGAGTACCAATCGTACCAGCCGCCGGATTATCCCGTGGCAGAGCCGGAGCCGGAACCCGAGCTCGAGCCGATGGCACCCGAGCCGCCCATGCCAGAACCGCCGGCGCCCGTGCCCATGGAGGTCGAGCCCTCCGCGGAGCAGGACCTCGGCCTCGAGGAGCTTCAGGAGGAGGTGGACGTGTCCTTCTTCGAGGTCCTCGCAGAGGAGGAGGTCCCGTCTGAGCTGGAGGAGGTGGAGGCCCCCGTACCGCCCGAGCCTGAGCCACCGGTCCCCGAACCACCGGTACCTGAGCCACCCATGCCAGAACCACCGGAGCCCGAACCGCCCATGCCCGAGGTGGGAGCCTCGGAGATCGCATCGATGTCTGCGGCCACCATGGCTCAGATGAGCCCCGAGGAGACCAAGGAGAGCCTCCACGACCTCCAGTCCCATCTGCGCAAGCAGCAGGACTTCGCCCGCTCCCTCGAGGACGTGCTGGTCAGCGAGCGGCAACGCCTGGACGAGGAGAGGAAGCTCCTCCAGGAGGCCAAGGCCGAATCCGACCAGAAGATGGCGGAGCTGGAAGCCCTCGAGCAGCAGCTCAAGGACCGCATCGACGAGATCGAGTCCAAGGAGGTGGACCTAGGTCAACGCGAGGGCGACGTGGAGGCCGACCTCAAGAGCCGTGTCGAGCTCATGGACGAGACCGAGCGCGCCCTCAAGGAGGAGCACGACAAGC
>JAUVEQ010000009.1 GCA_030594725.1 Methanobacteriota archaeon | reverse complement strand
GCTTGTGGGCCATCTGCGCCTTCTTGGGCTTGCTACCCTTCTTGGAGGACTTGTCCTTCCCCTTGGACTTGTCACCCTTCTTCCGTTTGCCAGAGCCCTTGGCCATGGGGGTCGGAATGACCCATTCGTATATGAAGGTTTTCATACGGTCCTTTACGAATGCGAACGGGTTGGCCAGAATACGCACGGGTCGATAATCCTTACCATCGGAGGTAATAATAATTGGATAAATCATATACAGAATGATCTAAGTGACCTGTGTGGCAATGTTGCCATTTGTTCATCAATTCTCGGGGTCCAGGGGTGACACAATGCTATACCCCTTGCCATCTGCCCATTCTATCAAGACGTATGGCATGTACACGTAGAATAGGCAGTCGACATAGATATCGTAAGAGGACACCAAGAACGGGTTTCTGTATATAATCTCCACCCTGGTGACGTTTACAGTGGAGTTAGCGGGGGGATAATGAGATGGGGCGTCCTCGTTGTAATGGGTGATAAAACCGCTAACGATCTCCTCAAGCTCGCCCAGGTCCCCTTGTCCGATCTCGTCGATGGGCTCCAGGGTGACCCAGTGGTACTCGAAACGCTCTACTATTCCAGTCTGGGCATCCACCTCAACCATTATGCAGTTACGACCGCCAGAGCCCTCAATCGGATAGTTGTCTATCGTCTGTTGGACCCGCACGATGAAACTCTCCACCTTCACCCCATCATATACGGAGCTCCCAACTGAGCGGGTATCGTTAGTGATAATTGAATTCTCAGGGATGCCTGTGTGATTGTTGATGAAGGCGATACCGATATTGAGAGCCTCCTCCCTTGAGATGTTGGATTCCCACTCATGTGAACTGGGGACCTGATACCATACATAGTATCGCCCATCAATCACCAGACTGATATCGCATCCTCCATCGGAGAAGCCGTGGCCATCAGGGCTATCGAATGTCCTATATCGAAAACCAGTTACATCGAATCCGAAGCCAGCCAAGTAATGCTCACAGTCTTGAATTGTCTCCAGTTTGGGCGGTCGGTGCTGATAGACAACAAGAGGGCCCATCTCACCAGGCATGGTGATGTTCAAATCCTCATTGAGAAAGTAATCCATTCTACCGATGGGGATGCCCAGATACCCTGGTTCATAGTAATCCCTGAAATCGCCAGAATACGATTCTCCCTCTTTGTCCTTGTGATCTTTATCATCGAGAGAGACGACAATCATGAGAGATACTATGGCGATCGATGTTATCGCTATGATTATCAGTACTTCTCTACTGAATTTGGAGTCCTTTCCTCCTGAAACGCCCTTAAGGACCTGCATCGAACCCAAGACCGAATATAATTCATGTATGTGGTCAATATAACAGTTCCGATTGCGGATACCGTTAGAGCAGCGATTTAGGGATCATACCAACAATCCTTATATATTCGCCTCGTTACTAATCTGAAGGTTTCTCCCAGATAATTCTGGCTCCGATAGACCTCGAGCCAATGTGAGACCTCTGGCGCAACGTTAAAAATAGTGCTTTGCCCTTCCCAGTACCAGGAGGTTCGCGGACGGCAGGACCCGTTATCGGCAACATCGGTGGCCTGGGCAAGGGCATGAAGTTCCGCTACAGGCGGGCTCGCAAGCAATGCATGCAGCCCTCGTTCCTCATCTACCAGACCACGGTCCGGTGCAACTCCAAGTGCCGGATGTGCTCCATATGGCAGATGGAGCCAGGCGACGAGCTGTCCCTGGAGGAGTTCGACCGGCTCCTCATGGACCCCTTCATGCGACGCATCCGATGGGTAAACCTGACAGGTGGCGAGCCCTTCCTCCGCAAGGACCTTCCCGACATGATCGGGCTGCTGGCCAAGCGCTGTCCCGACCTGGAGATCATCGCCATTCCCACCAACGGTTTCATGCCCGAGCGGACAGAGGAGATGGTAAGGCGCAGCCTGGACCTGCTGGAGGGTTCGGACGTGCTGCTCTCCGTGACGGTCTCCATCGACGGTGTCGGGGAACAGCACGACGAGATAAGGTGCATCCCTGGCGGCTTCGACAAGGCCCTGGACACCCTTGACCGGCTCCAGGCGATAGAGAATGACAGGTTCGAGACGGGCGTGGAGTCCGTCATCACCGCCCTCAACGTGAACAACATCGAGGACATCCGGGCCTTCTTCAAGGAAAGGACCGACCATGTGAACCTCACCCCGGCGGTCGTGTCCGACTACTACTCCAACGAGGAGACCTTCGGCGAGGCTGCCTTGAAGGAGGAGGACATCAAGCGGATGCTGGCCTTCCTTAAGGAGATCTCCAAGGAGGAGCCCGCCTACGCGTACTACTTCGACAAGGTACGTGACATCCATACCAAGGGCAGGAGGACCTACCCCTGCCTCGGGCTCTACAGCACCATGATGCTCAACGCCACCGGCGACGTCTTCCCCTGCCTGATGCTGGCCGGTGACAAGTGGAAGCTTGGCAACGTCGGCGACACTCCCCTGCAGGACATCTGGTGCTCCTCCGACTCCCGGGAGGCGCGCAAGCGCCTTGCCAGGGAGCCCTACTGCCAGCGATGCACGAACAACTGCGACATCATGGCCAACCTGAAGGAGGAGACCTGGAACTTCGCCACCTGGATGGCCCTGCATCCCCGAACCTTCTTCGACCTGCTCCGGTACATACGGGAGAAGGACTTCGCCAGGAAGTTCGCCTGAGCCATGTCAAGGATTGCATTGGCAAAGATATAAACCCACTGGGGCCATTCCATCGAAACGGACGGACGTGGTCCCAATGGCAAATCACAAAGAGAGTTGGAAGAAGAAATTAATGAAGAACTTCTGGCGGGTCCAGCAGGCACAGATGGTGATATCCGTCGTGTTCTGGTCAATGACCCTCACGGGTATCTTCTATCCGATGATCGTTGAGAAGTTAGAGGATTATCCATGGTGGGGTGAAAACACCTTCCTAGGGTTAATGATATTCTTCTCAATCGTCCTAGGGGGCATATTCGTCTTCGGATTCTTTTACGACAAGTTCAAGTTCTGGAAGGAGCAGCAGCTCGTCATCGTGGAACGCAACCCATACACCTCTTGGAAGCTCAATCCCGTCCAGACCATGTGGGCGGAGATGTGGATCGAGACGGCAAAGGCCATGGAGCACAAGACCCCCGAGCTGGAGGCGACGATCAAGTTCTTCGAGGCCTGGATCGCCCGCTTGGAAGAGATCGATCCCTGGACCAAGGAGATGCGTGGCCTCGTCAAGAAGTTCGCCCTCGAGGGCGATGATACCGTCCTCCGGACGCTGGCAAAGAACACCAAGTGATTACTTCGAGAATGGGTCCCGTCCGTCCCTCAAGGCTCGAACTCGACGACCTTGCCGTCCTCCACCTTCACGTTCAGCTGTATGTGGATGGGCTGGCCGATGGCCTCCTCGATCTCGGCAGGGTGCTCGTGCTTGTTGAAGACGATGTGGATGTGGCGCACGTCCACCTGGCACACGTCCTTGAGCGTTCGCACGGTCTGGATCAGGGTCCCTCCGGTGCTCAGGACGTCATCGACAAGCACTATCCTGTCCCCCTTCTCCAGTCCATTGATGAACAGCTGGTTCTTCGAGTAGCCGGTGGAGGCCTCGATGACCACCTCTCCCGGTAGATGGTACTGCCGCTTTCGGATGATGACGAAGGGTTTTCGGGTCTTGTGCGAGAGCAGGGTTGCGAGGGGTATGCCCATGGCCTCGACCGTCACGATCTTGTCGCAGTCGAAGTCGGTGGTCTTCATCATCTCCAACGTCACCTCCTCAAGCAGGAGGGGATCTATGATTGACGCCCCGTCAGTGAGGGGATGGACGAAGTACTGGTAGCCCCCCTTGTCGACAATGGGGACATTCTCAATGGACTCTCGCAGCAGGGACCTTACCATAGAAGACCACCGGGGATGGCACCGTCTTCGGGGGACATTACGTTTTCGGACCCCTGTCCTCAACCTCGTGATACCAGGTCCATTGCCACCTGAAGACCCCGTCCGAGGACCTCGGTCGCGTCGGGTATGACGCCGTCCTCCATCAACACAATGCCGTCGCAGATGGTGGCGGTCACGGCATGTCCAGCTCCCGCGTAGACCAGGTTGGACGCCAGGTCATGGGCGGGGATCATCCCGATGCGCTCCATGTTGACGAGGATGATGTCCGCCGCCTCCCCCTGGGCGATGCGGCCCCCTGGAATGCCCAGGGCCTGGGCCCCGCCGCGGGTCGCTGCCTCCAGCACCTCCCTGGCGGGCAGCATCGTGGGGTCACCGCCCAGCTTCTGGAGCAGGGCCGCCGATTTCATCGTCTCGAACATGTCAAGGCTGTTGTTCGAGGCCGCTCCGTCGGTGCCGAGCACGGGATGTGCCCCCGCCTGGGCGAGATCGTACCAGGGCATGACCCCGGCCACGGCCAACTTCATGTTCGAGACCGGGTTGTGGACAGCGGCAACTCCCCTTTGGCCCATCAGCGCCACGTCCTCCTCGGACAGATGCACGCAGTGGGCGGCAAGCATCGGCCTCTCGAGGACCCCCATTCGATCAAGCAGCCCCAGGGGAGAGGTCCCGTGCTCGGAATGGCAATCGATGACCTCCCGCTCCGTCTCCGCCAGGTGAGTGTGGACGAGAAGGTCCTCTTCCGATGAATAGTCCTTGACCCACTCCCAACCGGCGGGGGACACGGAATAGATCGCGTGGGGCCCGACGGAGGGCACCACCCTGGGGTCCCCCATCTGCCGGATGTGGCGGGTCGTGGCCTCGGTGGCCGTTATGTTCGCCTCCCTTCGCTCCTCGTCCCCCAGGTCGAGGAAGCCCTCGCTGATCACCGCCCTGAGGCCCGCGTCGTGGGCGGCATCGGCCATACTGGGTCCGAAGAAGTACATGTCCGCGAACGCCGTCGTTCCCGTGCGGACCATCTCCAGGCAGGCCAGGCGGGTCCCCCAGTAGATGTCATCGCCGGTGAGGTTCGCCTCGGCCGGCCAGATCCGGTCGGCGAGCCAGTCCTGGAGGACCATGTCGTCGCCGTAACCACGGAGGAGCACCATGGCCGCGTGGGTGTGGGCGTTCACGAGCCCCGGGAGGGCGGCGCAACCCCGGCCGTCGATAGTGTGTTCGGCGTCCACCTTGCGGCCCAGCTCCTGGACCAACCCGTCCTCAACGTAGATGTGGGTGGGCTCCTTTCCATCGACCAGTGCAACGTCGGTGATCAACAGGCTTGACATCTATCCATCCTCCTGGGAGCATCAATGAGCCTTCAGAGCCTCGGTACCGCCCGCATCAATATTCGCTCCATCTTCATCCAGTTGCGTGTGGCATTGGCCAGGATCGTCTCGAACTCGAGGGGGGCATCGCCCAGGCCATGGGCCATGTTGTCAACGGAGCTCATGGCCGTCACCTCCATGTCACGTTCGATGGCCAGGGAGGCCTCCGATGCCATGGTCATTCCGACCACGTCGCCCCACGAACGCAACCCCCTGACCTCCGCCCGGGTCTCGAGCCTGGGTCCGAGGGTCTGGATGTAGGTTCCACCGTTCACCACCCCGATCCCCTCCTCAGTGGCCACCTCCGCGAGCACACCCCTCATTGCGTCGGAGAGGGAGGGGGTGACATGGACGATGCTGTCATCGAAGAAGGTGGCGCTGGAAAAAGGGTTGGCGTAGTCGTCCAGGAGGACGACGATTGGCGGCTCGAGGTCCTCACGGAGGGACCCGGCCGAGGCGATGAGGACCAGTTTCTCGACCCCCGCCGATAGCATGGCCTCAACGTTGGCCCTGTGGTTGATCATGTGAGGGGGGATATCATGGTCCAGGCCGTGACGTACCAGCAAGGCCACGGGCCTCCCACCCCACTCGCCCAGGTGAAGGGGCGAGGAAGGATGCCCGTACGGTGTCTCGACCTGGACGAGCTCCAGGTCCAGCTCGCCGGCCCTCTTAACGAGGCTGGTGCCCCCGATGATACCTATCCTTCGCTCCACGGTAGATGTTCTCCGGACCGGCGATGGGTCTCGGTGGTAAAAAGGCTTGTCGGGCCCATTGGCTCATCTTCGTCGACGCTGACCTTGGTGCTTGACCCGATGCTTGCTCCGATGCTTGCTCCGATGCTTGCTCCCCTTGTGACCACCCTTGCCACTGCGGCCACGGCCAGACCCCTTCCGTTTCCGGTCAGCGGTCCAGGGTCTTCGCCTTCGCCAGCCCGGCGGGGCCTCGGGATGGGCCGAGCGGAGCTGCTGGGCCCTCGCAAGGAACCGCTCCCTCATCTCCCGACCAAGGCCACCATCGGGATGGGTCCCGAAGGCATCGGCCCGGGTGGCGATGGCTATCTTGCCCGCCAGTGCCCGGGACATGCGACCCCTCAACCAGGGAGGGGACGAGTGGATGGTGGGATGCTGGAAGATCACCCCGTGCTTGGGGGTCGGGGTCCCCTCCCGAATGTGCATGAAGAGCGCCCGCTCGGCGCCAAGCAGCTGGATGGTGGAGGAGGGCAGGCGGGCGAGGCGGTCCAGGGAACCTGCCAGGCTCAGAAGGCGAGCTCCCACGAGGGGGCCCGCCACAGCGGCCAGGTTGGGGGCCGTATCGAGGATCGTCTCCTCCAGGTTCTTGCGCAGGGACCCGGCCTCCCTTCGGGAGGAGACGATATGGTCGGCCATGGAGGCCATGGCCTCCCCCTCTCCGGTGGTCAGGGGACGTCCTGCATCGGTCCCCGGGTCCAGATCGGGTCTCTCGCCAAGGATCCTGTCCCTCTGGGGACCGGCGCTCAGCAGGCGTAGGAACTCCGTATCGTCCACGAGGGCCCCCAGTTCCGGGAAATGGAAGCTGTGCCAGTACCTGAGCATCTCCAGTGCCTTGCTCCCTTCCCTGTCGACCTGGTCCATCGCCCTGAGGTACAGGATCACTGGCTGGTCCGGGGGGAGAGCATCCCTTATGGAATCGGTGGCAAGGAGCAAGCTGGCCTCCCTGAGCATTGCAGGGTCGAAGCCCATCGCCTCGGGGGTGGGCACGTCCGTGGACGGTGCCATGTGATCGACCATCTCGGCCCCGTCCAAGGGCAACAGGCGCTGCTCGGCCACATTGAAGGATGCGGGCGAGGAGGCCACGCGGCGCTCCTCGTCAAGGATCTCCCCATCTCGGATGAGCTTCAACCTCTCGGCTATCCCCTCGACGCTCTTGGGAAATGGTGCGGAGGTCACCGACCCTCCATCCTCATCCAACAGGAACGAGCCGTACCAGGTTGTCACGAGCCGCATGGGTCCCGGGTCCGTACCGCCCAAGGACGTAATTAACATTGGTGGTCCCAAGAGAATAGCCGGACTGGTCCTGCCGTAGAGGTGCTCGGCTCAGAGGAACTCGACCAGGAAGATGGTGAGACCCAGCAGGACGATGGTCACCAGGCAGATGCCGAATGTGAACATCGGGGCAAGGCGTGGCATTGGCGTCTCCAGGGTCTTGATCTGGGGGAAATGAAGGATGGACCACAGCATCAGAAGGACGAGACCGCCCAGGACAAGGCCGATGGCCAGATTGCCTCCCACCAGGGCACCAGCGAGGGCAGCTGCCCACATGGCCACCGCGAACCACATCTCGGCCCGCCGGTCCAGGACCTGGGGTGCGTTGAGGCCAGATCCAGCGTACAGACCCGCCATTATGGCGATGACCAAGGAGGATGTGACGATCGCGGCATCCAGAGCAGACACGCTGGGTCCAATGGTCTTACCTGGCAAAAGGTTTACGCAATCAAGAGGCGGCGACCCCGGTCTCGGGGAACCGGTGCAGGTCGAGGGCCATACGGAAGCTGCGATTGGCGTAGATGAGGGCCTGGGCGACGTCGGCGCTGTCCAGTAGCGACCTTGCGGTGGTGGCCAGCTCCCAGGCGTTGGTGAGGTTCACACCCTTCGATTCCATCAACCTGAGAGTCTCCTCAAGCTGCTTGATAAGGGCATTGGTGGTCTCGAACCTGTCCAACCATGGCACTGCGCCCGTGTCGGGGGGAGCCTCGGGAACGCCCGGCGACCGGACGACCTTCACCTTCCTCACGATCTTCTTGGATTCGGAGGGACCCTCCTCGACCCCGCTGGCCTGGGCAGGTTCCACACAATCCAGGGACATGATCAGCTCATCGACATCGTCAAGTACGTCGTCACAGGCAGGGGAGCCGCTGCGCTGAATGCCCTCGGTGTGGGGAACATGCGCATCCCGCTTACCGACCTTGACCATACAGAGACCTCCCGATAAGGCTGACCATAGGTGTTCCAATAATTATGGGTGTACCTTTGATAAAGGTAACCGCATACATCTCAAGGGTGATTATCACCGAGGAGATATCCACGTTCCCGGGTCCAGGGCCAGCATCTTCCTGGGTCCATTCCATATTCCTTGATGGACCCCCTATCTGCAAGGGGGTGGGAGGACCCGTATCGATACCCCGGTCCCGAAGGTGGGGCCGTAGGAAGGTCCTCGCGGTGGCCTAATCGGAGGGTTCTTCCGGGGTATCCCCCTCGGGGATGTCTGGCCCATCCTCTGGGGACCCCTCGGTCTCGGGAGCATCGTCATCATCGTCATCGATGGCGCAGATCCTTCCACCGTCCTCTCCGTACTTCCTCCTTGCCCATATGGCCAGGAAGGATGGGAGCACGAACACCGATGCCAAGAAGCTGTAGAATATCGAAAGGGCGGTCACGATGCCGAACTGTGCCATCGGGGGCAGGACGGAGAAGGTGAGGATACCGAACCCACCGATCGTGGTGGCGGCCGCGCCGAACAGGGCCGCGCCAGTGTGACCCACGGTATCGCACAACGCGGTCTTCCAGGGCTTCGTCTGGAGGTCCTCCAGGAACCTGTGGGATATGTGGATGGCGAATGTTATGCCCAGACCGATGGTCAGGGCGGATATCATTATGGTGACCACGTTCAAGGGGATGTTCAGCAGGTACATCGAACCGTACACCCAACCGATGACCAACATGATGGGTATGGTCGAGAGGAGACCGACCATCCACGTCCGATAGAAGGCGTAGTACGTCACGATGAGCAGGACCATTGCCATGATCACGGTGGCCAGGACCGATTTCAGGCCCGCTGCGTTCATCGCGGAGATGGTGAGGTATGTGAGGACGGGTCCATCGGTGACTATGGCCTCGTCCAGTTTATCCTTGTCCTTGAGCTTGGTCAGGGGCTCGATGGCGTCGTTGAGATCATGGGCCAGCAGTTCTCCACCGTCGGAAGGCTCGTGTACCGACACCGATATGATGGCGGCGTCGTACTCCCCCTTGTCATTGATATGGACCACGCCGGCGATATCCCTGGCTGCCGAGGGGTGGGCGTAGAATGCATTGAAGAGCTCTGGAACGTTCTCGGTGGGAATGCCGTTCGCGTCCGGATCGGTGGTCTGGTAGACCGCATCCAGGTTGGCGTCGTACACGGGGGAGGTGGGATCGACGTACTTCATTATGGTCGTGACAGGGGACCTGGTGTCGGCCCTTTCTCCCTTCTTGACAACGTCCCTAGCGTCGTCCATGTTCCGTTCCGATGCGTATATGGCTTTGAGAAAAGTGCCGTTGGCCACTACACCCTCCGTCAGCACGTTGGAGCTGGATGAGGAGAAGTTGAAGTTGTCGAAGAGGTAGTTGATGGTCTGGGTCTCCTCCAGCTCATCGGGGAGGAAATCCATGAAGTCGAACTCGGTATCGATCTCGGTGAGGGAGTAGAAGGACACAGCGCTGAGCAGGATAGCGATCACCACGATGGGAGTGCTGTACTTCGTGGCGCTGGTCGCTCCGATCTGGACGAACCTGACCAGGGCCTTCTCCCTGTGCGGGCCGTTGGCCCCTTCCCTGGACGAACCCTTGCGCAGGCCCTTCCTCTCGCGCCTCTGGTCCAGTAGCAGACGGGCCGCTGGAACGAAGGTGTTCATGACGATGAAGGCTGACATGATGCCCATGGCGGCCAGCATGCCGAACTCCCGCATCATGGAAAGGTCGGAGAGCATGTTGGACATGAAGGAGAACACGGTGGTTATCGTGGCCAGAAGGAGGGCCATTCCAACGCTGGCGATGGTTATGATCGTCGACCTCTGCAGGGAATTCGTACGTTTCTCGATGCGGTATCGCATCGTCAAGTGGATGCCGTAATCGACAGAAAGACCCACGAGCAGCACGGGCACCGCGATCGTCATCGGATTGAATGTGAAGCCCAGGATCACGCCCAGGCCAAAGGTCCAGACTATGACCATCAGCAGGGCGACAAGGGTGAGGGCGGTATCGACGAGGGACCTGTAGACCAGGCTGAGGATCACGATGATGATGAGGATCGCGAGTACCAGGAGGGTCCCGAGGGACTGCATCGAGGAGGAGTTGATCTTGTCGAAGAGTATCTCTCCTGCCATCAACCTGAACTCGATGTCATCCTTGTTGACCTTCTCGACCTCGCTGGCCATCTCCTCCAGGTCGTACTGGGCCTGCAGGATGACGTCCGAATCGGCACTACCGTTCTGCTGGACGATCATCAGGGAGGCCTTGGCCTCGGGAGCCGGGACCATCGGGTCGTAATCGGTCGACAGGATGAACTGCAGACCCAGGGCGATGCCGAAAAGGATGTTCGCCATCACTTCTGGCGTGGCCTCGAAACCGGTGAGCATTCCAAGGGCGGCGTCCAGGATATAGAGGCTCTCAAGACTGCCTTCTATCAGCAAGGTATGGTCCACCTCAACACCAGAGGCGTTGTAGTACGTGCCGTTCATGAAGTCGGAGTCCATGAGCATGGCCGTGAGGGGTCCTCCGATGGGAGCGTTCTCCTCGACGGCGACGTTCTCCTCTGCATCGGACCTCTGCTCGACGACATCATCGACGGCCTCGTTGAGAGGCGTGGGGTCGAAGGTGTTGATGCTCGTGATGGTTCCCTTGACGGTGGTATCGTCCATCGCCTCGATGATCATCCTGATCATGGTCAGGTTGGGGTACCCGCCATTCCCGTTGGCAGGTGGATCCCCGCCCGCCATGTCATTTAGGGCCTGGACCATCGCATTCAGGGCGGCCTCGGTCATCTCCAGGGTGGCTCCGACGGAATAGGGGTTGTCGGGATCGATGGTCTCAAGGCCTCCGGCGATGAGGAGGAGGTTCTCGTTCATCAGGACCAGGTTGGCCGAGGTGTTCTGCATCTCCACTCCGAACAGCTGTGCTCCCTGGAGGGTCATCGCCCCCGTGGCGATGAGGTCCGCGATGGACTGCACACCCGTTGGGTTGCTGGGAGTGGGTGCAAGGGTATCAGTGATGTCCAGGTCACCCTCTTCCGGCTCGAGGATGGCCTTCTGCAGGTCCAGGACGGCGAGGAGCGGCGCCTGGAGGAGCACATCCTTCTCATCCGGGTCGCGGGCGATGACCTGTGCGGAGCGGACCCCTGGTCCGAAGTAATCGTTGATCCTCTCGCTTGCCTGGGCGGCCTCCGAATCGGGATTGAAATCCTCCTCGGTGGAACTCATGTCGGTCTGGGACGCGAAGGCACCCAGTACCGCAGTGATGAGCAGTATCGAGATCACGAAGGCCAGTGGTGCCTTCGCGACCGCCTTTCCCATGGACTCCAAATTCATGCCGTTGACTCCTTAGAACACCTGGGGTTGATTGGACAATGCGAGGGGGGTATAAAAACATTGTAGGAAAATTATGGGGGTTTGATACTCACTGCCCGCCCTCCCCGTCCACCCCATCCTCCAGATGAGCCTCCAACGCCCTGCGCAACAGCACGAGTTCCGCCTCGTGGGCCAGCAGGATCGACAGCATTATGGACGTGGTGGGGTCCAGGTCCGCCAGGTTGGACCCCGCGGAGGCGTGCTCCCGGGCGTGGTTGAACATCCGGTCGAAGTTGGCCCGGTCCACCGTTCGCAGGGCCCTCCGGTAGGGCCCCCACTCGGCCAGCACCTGTTCCAGCAACGTCCGGTACGTGGGTGCGGTCCTACCCAAAGCGCCACCTCCGGGTGGGCACCGACGCGCGCCCCTCCATCCTCTCCGCTGGCGACAGGGTGCCACCGTTCCAGATACCGGTCACCTCGAACTCGTCCAGGGAGAGCTGGCCCGGCGGGGGGGAGGCCAGCACCGCCGTTCCCCCGTCCCGTCGCCGCAGCCGCAGGGACCGGCGGGAACGCCTCTCCAGGGTCACGGCCTCGTGGGCCCGGGCGTCCAGGAGCGCCGAGAACCGGTCCATGCTCTTGCGTGGCCGCAGGCGCAGGTCTGCCAGCAGGGTCACCAGGTCCTCCCTCTCCGTCACCTCCCTCACCCGGTCCAGGGCGCGTCCCAGAAGCACCGTGGCCTGGTCACGGCCCACGTTGTCATCGTGGTAGAGCTCGTCCACGCAGGTGATGGCCAGCACCCCGGGCGAGTGCTCCTCCACCGCGGCGGGCAGGGCGTCCTCCAGGATGCTGCTCATCTGGAATGAGGTGAAGGCGCGGGCTATGTGCACCCGGGGCAGCACATCCCGGGGGCGGACCCGCAGCCGTCGGCAGATGGCCGACAGGCTGAAGGGGTCGGCCACGTTGCCCCCGTCCACAAGCACCACATCCTCATCCCTGTCCAGCACTGCCAGCACCAGCAGCCTGGACAGCAGCGTGGGCGCGTGGTGAAGCCCACGGAGCAGTGTCACCTGGCCCGGGGCGAAGCCTCCCAGGAACCGGTCCATTGACGTGATGCCCGTCAGGAGGCGCCTGCGGGACGGCGGTCCCAGGCAAGGGACCCCTGGATGGTCCCGGGGGACGGTGATGGTCTCTCTGTCGGTTTCCAAGCTGACCCTCTCCAATGGAAGGCCCCCATCGTCGGTGGGGGCTTTAAGGGTCGGCGGGGGGGAGGGGCGAAAGTGCCCCGGCGGGGGTGCGAAATGGAGATAAGGGCCGACTCCGTTCCAGCTGGCGTGGCCCCCACAGACCCCCTGGTGAGGCCCGTTGTCCTTTGCATCCTGGATGGATGGGGCGTATCCGACCGGATGGAGGGCAATGCGGTCGACATCGGCAGGACCCGCAACCTAGACCGGATCATGTACGAGGGATGCCGGACCACCATCGAGGTCTCCGGCAGCGCCGTCGGTCTGCCCGAGGGACAGATGGGCAACTCCGAGATAGGGCATCTCAACATGGGGGCCGGTCGGGTGGTCCACCAGTCCCTCACCCGCATCAACGGGGCCATCAAGGATGGTTCCTTCTTCACCAATCAGTCCATCGTCGAGGCCATGGACCTGGCACGGGAACGGGACTCGTCGCTGCACCTCATGGGTCTCGTGTCCACCGGGGGCGTCCACTCCCACATCGACCACCTGAAGGCGTTGCTGAAGATGGCGGATAAGCACGGGCTCAAGAAGGTCTACGTCCATGCCTTCACCGACGGACGCGACGTACCTCCCGTGGGCGCGGCGAAGGACCTGGTGGAGGTGGAGGCCGAGATGTCCCGCCTGGGTGTGGGCAAGATCGCCACCGTCATGGGGCGCTACTACGGCATGGACAGGGACAACCGCTGGGAACGCACCAAGCTCGCCTACGACTGCATAGTCCTCGGAGAGGGCCTGATGGCAGAGAGCACGGAGGATGCAGTGGCCGACGCGTACCTTCGGATGGAGACGGACGAGTTCATCCGCCCCACCCGGATAACCCAAGAGCCCGGATCCTTGATCCAGAGCGGCGACAGCGTGATTTTCTTCAATTTCCGGCCTGACAGGCCCCGTCAGCTGTCGTACGCCATGACCGACCCCTTCTTCAACGACTTCCCCCGGGTGCACCAACCCATCGTCCACTTCGTATGCATGACCCAGTACGACGAGCGCATCCCCGCCTACATTGCGTTCTTCCCAAACCTGGTCCCCAAGTGCCTGGCCGAGGTGATATCCGACCATGGTCTGGCCCATCTCAAGGTTGCCGAGACCGAGAAGTACGCCCATGTAACGTACTTCTTCAACGGGGGCAGGGAAGAGCCGTTCCCCGGCGAGACACGGGTCCTGGTGCCCTCGCCCAGGGTCGCAACGTACGACATGATCCCCGAGATGTCGGCGTGGGGCATCACCGGGGTCGTCGTCAGGAACCTTGAGTCGAGGGACTACGACCTGATCGTTGTGAACTACGCGAACCTGGACATGGTGGGTCACACGGGGGACCTCAAGGCCACAGTGAAGGCGGTCGAGACGGTGGACGCCTGCATCAAGCAGGTCCAGGAGGCAGTCTCCGCCCAAGGAGGGGCCCTGATCATAACATCAGACCACGGCAACGCCGAGGAGATGCTCTACGAGGAGGACCGGTCTCCCCACACCGCCCACACGGTGAACCCGGTGCCCTTCTGCATCATGGGGACCCGTCCCCTCAAGCTCCGGAAGAACGGGGGCCTGAGCGACGTCGCGCCCACCGTCCTGGACCTCATGGGCATTCCCCTGCCCGAGGAGATGACGGGCCGTTCCTTGATCGTGCCCGATTGAACCGCCGCCCCCTCGCTGTTGGTGCGAAGAGTTATAACCCACACACTCAGTTCGAGCCATCCCCGGACGAGGTGACGATCATGGCGGCCAAGAAACGCGCGAAGAAGGATGCCAAGGAGGACAAGAAGAGCAAGCTGGAGAAGAAGCTCCTCATGAAGGAGGAGATGATCTGGGACGGCCTCTCCAAGAAGGACGAGAAGGCGGTGATGAGCTTCTGCGAGGGTTACAAGGACTTCCTCACCAAGGGCAAGGGCCTCCGGGAGGTGGCAAAGCTCATAGTCGCGGCGGCCGAGGCATCGGGATTCAAGGACCTTGCAAAGGTCAGGACGGCCAAGCCGGGCACGAAGGTCTACTTGGTCAACAGGGGCAAGGGCCTTGCCATGGCCGTCCTGGGAAAGCGTCCCCTGACCGACGGCATCAACGTGGTGGCGTCCCATATAGACGCTCCCCGACTTGACCTCAAGCAGAAACCCCTCTACGAGGACGGCGTGACCAAGCTGGCCCTGCTCAAGACCCATTACTACGGCGGTGTCAAGAAGTACCAGTGGGCCTCCATACCCCTGTCCCTCCACGGGTCGGTGGTACTGGCCAACGGAAAGACGGTGGACATCGCCATAGGTGAGGAGCCCGACGAACCCGTCTTCGTCGTCCCTGACCTGTTGCCCCATCTCTGGCGTCAGACCCAGGCCAAGAGGAAGGCCCCCGATGTGATGAAGGGCGAGGACATGAACATCCTCGTGGCCTCCCGCCCCCTGGACGACGAGAAGGCCAAGGAGAAGGTGAAGCTGGCAGTGCTGGACCACCTGAACAGGAAGTACGGCATGGTGGAGGAGGACTTCATATCCGCCGAGATCGAGGCCGTTCCAACGGGCCCGGCCAGGGACGTGGGCATCGACAGCTCGATGATCGGCTCCTACGGTCAGGACGATCGTGTTTGCGCCTACACCTCGTTGGAGGCGATAACGGGTATCAAGATCCCGGAGCGCACCGCGTTGGCCCTGTTCGTCGACAAGGAGGAGATCGGCTCGGACAGCAACACGGGCATCAAGTCGCGGTTCTTCCAGAACTTCGTAGGCGACCTGTTGGCACTCTCGGACCCGGACTATGCCGACAGCGCCCTCCGAAGGGCCCTGGCCAGGTCCAAGTGCCTGAGCTCCGACGTGAACGCGGGCATCAATCCCAGCTTCAAGGAGGTCCACGAGCCCCAGAACGCCGCCCTGATCGGCAGGGGCATAGTGATCACCAAGTTCACTGGATCCGGTGGCAAGTACACGGCCAACGACGCCTCAGCAGAGTTCGTGGGAGAGATCCGCAACATGCTCAACAAGGCCAAGGTCCCGTGGCAGTACGGTGCCCTCGGCAAGGTGGACGAGGGCGGAGGAGGCACCATCGCCAAGCACCTGGCGGAGCTGGACATGGACGTCATCGACGCGGGCACCGCCCTGATATCGATGCACGCCCCCTTCGAGATCTCCAGCAAGGTGGATGTGTGGTCGACCTATCGCGCCTTCGAGGAGTTCTTCAAGGTCAAGTAGACCTCCGGATCCAAGGCGTACACCGACACGCTGGCTAACGTTCCCATGTAGAGCCCATCATCGGTATCCTTAAATACCGAGGCTACCTCTTATCCGCAAGAGGCCTGGCCATCCAGGCTTGGTTTGGTGATACACAATGCATGCTGGGCTTCCCAGGCACGCAGCGGGTCAATTGACGACCTTGGGTAGAGCGGTCACCTTGCTGATCGCCCTCATGCTGATCGTTCCCACCCTTGCCGTCGTCGCGACCGACGGGGGCGCTCCCTCGGACGATGGTTCCACCCGTGCAGCCGCGAACGCGAACGAGTGGCTGACCTTCAAGGGTGACGATCAGCGGACGGGCGTGGCGGCCTCGGAGGCCCCCAGCGTCGACAAGGTGCTGTGGGAGAACCATTACAAGGGGTCGGTCATCTACAGCTCTCCGACCGTCTGGAACCAGACGGTCTACATCGGCGTGTCCGGCACCATCAAGGCCATCTGGGCCAAGAACGGCACAGAGCGCTGGACATACGTCGCACCGAATCCGGTACATACCTCGCCCGTCATCTCGGACGGCATCATATATGCTGGAGCGAACGACTACATGGGCACGAGCGCCGTGGCGGTGGACGCACTCACGGGCCAGGAGGTCTGGAACGCCTCCATCCCGGATTTTGTGACCTCCGCTCCCCTCGTCCTGGGCAACTCGGTGTACGTGGGTAGCCAGAACAGCATTCTGTACTGCCTCAAGAAGTCCGATGGGACCCAGAGGTGGAACTTCACCGCCGATCAGGCGATACTGTACGGCTCGCTGGCCTACGCTGACGGTCGCGTCTACTTCGGCATAGAGGGCGACGCCAACGACGTGGGGAAGGTGTACGCGATCGATGCCGACACCGGCGATGAGGATTGGAACGCCACCGTCGACGGCAGCATCTGGTCCTCCCCCGCCATAGCGGGCGGGAACGTGCTCGTCTCGACCGCGGCGGACAAGTCGATCGGTATCGACAGCAGGAAGGGCTACGTGTACTCACTCAACTCGACCACCGGCATCCAATCCTGGAGGACAAAGGACCTGGGAATGGTGATGGCCTCCCCTTCGATCAACAAGGACCGGGTGTACGTGGGCACCTTCGGCAAGTTCATCAACGACATCCAGTTCATCGCACCCCAGATGTACTGCATGGATCTCACGGACGGTCATATCCTGTGGAACAGGACGGTCAGCCACCTGGCCATGAATGCCAAGGTCTGGTCCTCGGTCACGGTCTCGGGCTCCAAGATAATCTTCGGCGACGAGCTGGGTTTCCTCAACGTGTGGAACATAAACGGCCTGAGGATCTGGGACCATGCGATGCGGGAAGGGGCCGCCGTCAAGACCACCCCCGCGGTGGCCGGAGAGATGATATTCGCCGCCAACACCATGGGCGACGTCTTCGGTTTCGGGTCGCAACCCGACATGGCCGTCAATTCATCGTCGATCGACGTGGAGGACGAGTATCCCCATCTGGGCCAGAGGGTGAACGTGCGGGCGAAGATCTCCAACATCGGGGACAAGACCGCCACGGCGAACGTCTTCATCTACAACGGCACACTGGACGACTGGAACCAGGTGATCAATTCCACCAGGATCAACCTGGAGCCCGATCGGTCGACCTTCGTCTACGCTGTCTGGACCGCCGACGAGGTGGGTAACAGGGCCGTATGGGTCCGCATAACGGACGTGGTCCCCAACGAGGAGAACGAGACGAACAACGAGGCCTTGAGGGTGCTGGAGGTGCAACCCCCGGCGGAGGGATGGCTCACAGCCCGCGCGAACTCGACGGGCATAGGTTTCATCGACACAGGATCCCCGGGGAACAACATCACGAAATGGCTCCGGGCCGAGGGATCGGCCCCGGGACCGGGCCTCGTCGCCACCATGGCGATGGTCTACTATCCCGTGGGCCAGCGGTTGGTCGCACTCGAGAGGTTGATAGGCACCGTGGAGTGGACCCAGGACCTCGGGTCCACGGCCTCAACGTCACCGGGCATCGGCGACGGCGCGGTCTTCGTCGGCACCGACGCAGGGACCTTGATCGCCATGGACCTGGAGGAGGGAACCATCAGATTCACCCGTCAACTGGCCGGAAGGGTCTCGGCAGGTCCGACGGTATCCGGGACGATGGTCCTTGTTGGTACCGACACGGGCGACGGAGGAGGGACGCTGTACGCCCTGGACTCCTTCGACGGTTCGGACCTGTGGGCCCGTGACATGTCGGCCCCCGTGAACGCCCATCCCGCAACGGATGGGGGCGTGGTCTACGCCCTTTCGGACAACGGGGCTGTCCTGGCCCTCAACGCCAGCGACGGAAGCCTCAGGTGGCAGTATCCTGTGGGCAACAGCCCTGGAAGTAGCCTGACCTCCTCGCCCCTGGTCGCGGAGGAGAGGCTCTACGTGGCAAGCACCTCCGGTTTCATCTACTGCCTGGATGCCGACCCTACCGACGGGGAGGATGAGGGCAAGCCCGATCCTGACGGCAGCGAGTACGACGTCATCTGGACGTACAAGGAGGAGGACCTGCTTCCGTTCAACTCATCGCCCGCGTTGGTGAACGGCAAGCTGATGTTGCTCACCGGCGAGCACGATGTGCTGGCCCTGGACGCCTTCAACGGTAGCATCGCCTGGAGGATCAGCATGCCAGATGCCGGTCCCCTGACCATGGGCCTCATCGCCGTCAACAACAGCGTCGTGGTAGGCGGCCAGGGGGTCCACATCATCACCGCCGACGCGGGCGTCGAGACCTGGAAATACGAGGGGTCATCCTCTGCCTTCGTCTCCGACCCCGCGGCACTGGACGACATGCTCTTCGTCACCGATGTGAGGGGGATCCTCTTCGCCTTCGGGAAGGTCGAGAACCAGCCACCCATCGCACGCATCAGTTCACCGGAGCAGGACGACCAGTTCCGCATCAACGAGACGATCACCTTCGACGGGTCCAACAGCACCGACGACAAGGAACTGCTGGACACATCCTTCATGTGGGAGTTCGGGGACGGGAACGTGTCCCTCGCCCGGATAACCACCCACGGGTACGCCGAGGAGGGGACCTACACGATAAGGTTGACCGTCACGGACATCGACGGCGAGAGCGACAACACCTCGATATCCATAAGGATACTCGGCAACCACGAGCCCATCCTTGACTGGTGGGACGTGGAGCCAGAACAGGGTCATACCCAGAGGGACCCGTTCAACTTCTCGGTGCGTTACACCGATCCCGACAATGACCCGCCGGAGTACGTCACGCTGCTCCTTGCCGACGACCCCGGGTACACTCCCTTGAACATGAGGCCCGTGGATCCCAACGACGACGATTACACCAATGGCAAGATGTACTTCTTCATCCAGGCACCCCTGGCATCGCGACCATACCCTGCCGTCACCTTCTCGGCCTCCGACGGCATCGCCGATACGGAACTGGTGGTCAAGGGCCCCATCGTCCTGATGGACGGTACGTTCCCGAACAGCGTCGGGGACATCGAGGTGTTCACGGTCTTCGTGGGGCCGAACGAACTGGAGTACATCCCCGTGACCTCTCCCCCGTCCACCTACCCACCGGGCCTGTATCCCATAGGCGTGTTCGTGGAGCTGTACCTGGACACCACCTTCCTGTTGGCGGCCAACATCTCCATCAACTACACCTTCCACGACATCGAGGATATGGACGTGGAGACCCTGGCGATATATCGATGGTCGGTCTCCGGTGAGGACGCCGGATGGGAGTACCTCGAGGACAGCGTCGTGGACACGTCCACGGGCATCGTGAGCTCTCCCATCCCATCCCTCCAGAACGACATCTACACAGTGCTGGGGAACAGGCTGAACCCACCCGCGAACCGCAAGCCCGTGCCGGTGATAACCGTCGACGGGGAGACCTACAGCCCTGGCGCCGTGGTGAAGAAGACCTACCGCCCGGATGATGTGATCGAGTTCGACGGCAGCAAGTCCTACGATCCCGACGAGGAGGACCTCAACGACTTCATCACCTTCTACGGATGGTCCTTCGAGGACGGGACCACCGCCGAGGGCAAGATCGCCACCCACAGGTACGATGCGCCGGGCAAGTACACCGTGACCCTAACTGTCAGGGACAACTTCGGGGAGGAGAACAGCGTCACCGTCATCATCAACGTGCGTGCCGAGGGCGAGAGCAACCTCCTCTATCTCC
>JAUVEQ010000385.1 GCA_030594725.1 Methanobacteriota archaeon | reverse complement strand
TATGTGAACGCCGTGGTTGCCCTTCACGGTCCTCAGCTGCTCGATGAGCTCCAGGGCTATCTTCCGCCCCTCCTTCTTGCCCTTCTCCGCCGCCTTCATGCGCTTGACGACCTCGTCGGGGACGTAGATGCCAGCCACCATCTTCTGCATGTACTTGGCGGCGCCGGCGGACTTGAGGGGCACGATACCTCCCATCACGTGGGTCTTGTCCAGCAGGCCCCGGTCCCGGCACTCCTCCATCCACTCCTCGAAGCGGGCCACGTCGTAGATGACCTGGGTCTGGATGAAGTCCGCCCCGGCGTTGATCTTCTTGGCGAGCCGCGTGGCCCGGAAGGAGGTGGGGTCGCCGAAGGGGTTTGCGGCCGAGCCGAGGAACAGCTGGGGCACGCCCTTGAGCTCGTTGCCGGACCAGTCCTTCCCCTCGTCCCGGAGCTGCCGGAGCATGCTCAGCATCTGGAGGGAGTCCACGTCCCAGACCGCCTTGGACTGGGGATGGTCACCCAGGGAATGGTGGTCGCCGGTCAGGCACAGCACGTTCTTGATGCCCACAGCGGCCGCCCCCAGGATGTCGGACTGGATGGCGATGCGATTCCGATCACGGGTCACCATCTGCATGACGGGCTCGAGGCCCTCCTGCAGCATCAGGGTAGCCGCACCGATGGAGCTCATGCGGACCACCGCCGTCTGGTTGTCGGTGACGTTGGCGGCGTCCACGTTGCCCTTCAGCAGCTGGGCCAATTCACGGACCTCCTCGGTGTCGCATCCCTTGGGAGGACCCAGCTCGCAGGTGACGGCGAAGTGGCCTCCCTCGAGGACCCTTTCAAGGTTGGATCCCGATTTCATGCGCCTCCCTCCTCCAGGTCATCGGTCCCCTGGACGTCCTCCCTGACCCTCGCCCGGGGCCCCCCGCTGTGGGATTTGGACCAGTCCTTGGGTGGAAGCACTTCGTCCAGCCTCCACAGCTGACCGATGAGTTCCAGCCTGTCGTGGATGAGCTGCCATCCGCAGGGGATGGACGGGTCCACCTCGCACTTCCCGTCGGAGGAGCCCCCGCACGGCCCGTTGAGGAGGGACTTCGAGCATCGGGTGATGGGGCAGACCCCTCCCGTGAGCTCGAGGACGCAGTCGCCGCACCCGAGGCAGCGCTCGGACCACACCCCCAGCTCCTCGGTCACGCCCATGAACGTGGTGTTGAGGCCAGGGTAGACCACCTTGTCCGGGAACACCGTGGCCATGTGCTGCACCCCGCACCCGCAGGCGAGGGATACCACCACGTCGGCCCGGGCGATCTGGTCAGCGTACTCCTGGAGGAACTCCTCGTCGCACTGGCGCTCGATGTTGCCGAACGTGACCTCCCTGGTCACGCCCTTCTCCCTGTCACCCAGCTTCAGGGCGAGGGCCGTCTCCTCGGCCTCCCTCTCGCCTCCCGCCATGCAGACCGTCACGCAGGTGGCGCAGCCGAGGACGAGCACGTGCCCGTACCCCTCCACCATGGCAGCGATCTCCTCAAGGGGCTTCCTGTCTCCCGTTATCATCACTCATCACCTCCAGAGCCTTCCGTGAAGTTCCTTAGATCCTTGATTATGCCCTCTGGGTCGATGGGGCTTCCCAGGACCAGACCGATCCGGTCGCTGTTCACTCCCACCTCCTCGAGGACCTTTCCCGCATGGTCCAGTGCCCTCATGGCCCGCTGGCTTCCCGTCAGGTGCCGGCAGCGTCCCACGTAGCAGCCCACGACCACCACGGCATCGGCCCCCTCGTCCAGCGCCCGGAGGACCATCAGTGGGTCCAGGGCGCCGAGGCAGGTCAGCTCCCGGTACTCGGCCCCGTCGAGGCCTGCCCTTGCCAGGGCGCTACCGTCACCTAGCACCGGGGTCCCGGTGTGCTTGCAACCGAACACCACCACCTTCCCCTTCATGTCAATCGACCTCCAGTTGGTCGCTGGGTACGAAGCTGATGGCCTGGGCGGGGCAGATGCTCCGGCACAGGCCACAGGCCTGGCATGCCCTGGGCATGACCACTGCGGCCCGAGAGGGCTCGTTGAACACTATGGCGTCGTGGGGGCACACCCGCAGGCAGTTGAGACATGCGGCGCAGGCATCGGGGTCCACCTCCGCCACCTCGGGCTCGAGGGGGAAGCCACGGGCGAAATCGGACAGGGCCATCGCAGTGGCAGCGGCCCCGCCAAGGGGCATTGACGTTCCGGTCCTCGTTGCAGGCACGGCAGTGTAGACGCCCCTCCTCGGGGTCATGACCGGCAATACGTTGAGCCGGAGCTCCGTGGGCACTCCCCTCGGTGCATATCGCGAGAGGAACCATGGCCAGACGAGGTCATCGTCACCTACCCCACCCTCCGTGGCCACCACGTCCACGTCGATGGAGAGCTCTCCCAGTTCCGGTGCCAGCTCGTCGACGAAGGTCACCTCGATGGGCCCCTCGCCTGAGACCCGGAGCCTGGAGTATCGGATGAACCTCACACCCTTGTCTGCCAGCTCCATCTGGAGGTCCTGCATGCCCTCCTCTGCCACAGCCAGCTCCTGGAACAGGACGTCGACCTGAGAATCGGGATGCTGCTTAAGGATGGTCCTCGCCAACCCTAGGGCCGTGGCGTCGTCCCCCATCAGAAGGCAGAACCTGGAGGACCCCGCGATGGACCCCTTCGCCAGGTCCCTCTCGACCTCGGAGAACGTCCTTCCACCCGCTATCGCCGAGCCACCGTTGCCGGAAAGGGGCGAGATGACGACCACGTCGCCCTTGACATTGATGGTGGTCTCGCCACCGGGTCGTCCCATGCGGGCCAGGAAGGCCTGGGGTTCCCCCTCGAGTCGCTGGAGGCCCTTCCCCGGTCCCCCCAGGATGGTCACGGCGTCGGCACCAGCGGCCTTGACCGTGTCCGCGATGACATCGACCCCGGGCTCCTCCCCGACGACGATGACCCGGGGAGGGTATCCGGTCCAGTCGGGTGGGTCCCTCCGAAGCACGGAGGCGGCCGCTGCCATGCCGCCCATGGCGGCCTCGACCAGGTC
>JAUVEQ010000154.1 GCA_030594725.1 Methanobacteriota archaeon | reverse complement strand
GTTCGAACCTAATTGGAGATTAGAATCAGAACACTACTTCCTTGATGTGACCGACGACCCCTTATCGGCCTTGGATCCCGAGCCTATCCATGTGGTCATCAGATGGAACCCTCCCCATGATTATTACTTCGTGGCGGCCTTCGGCGAGATCGACATGACGGTGGACACCAACGAGATCCTCTACCCGATCTGGCCCGACCTCCAGGGGATCTTGACCGATTACATCGACGACTGGCCCTAGCCCTTGGAGAACTATAACTGACCGAATTGGTGAGGTCCCAACGGACTACCGATGGAACTCGCGCACCGCCATGGCCACCGCCTCCACGTCCTGGGACGACAGTCCCGGATGCACGGGCAACGACAGCACCTCTTGGGAGAGCCGTGTGGCCACCTCCACGCTCCCCGCCACCCTGGACTTGCCCTCGAGTATCGGGATCTCGGTGAGCGGATGCGGGTAGTACACCGCGCAGCCCACCTCGCGCTTCCGCATGTGGTCCCAGAGCCCGTCCCGGTCCTCCGACCTTATGGTGTACTGGTGGAACACGTGCTCGGCCCAGGACGCCGTCGCCGGGGTCCGGACCACATCCTGCATGAACTCGGTGAGGGTCTCGGCGTTCATCCGGCGGGCGGTGTTGAAGCCCTCCAGCTTGCCCAGCTGCACCAGGCCGATGGCCGCCTCGATGTCGGTCATCCGCGAGTTGTAGCCGAGCATCCTGTACTGGTAGGGCCCCGCCAGACCGTGCTGGCGCAGCAACCGGAGCCGCTCGGCCACCTCCGGGGTGGAGGTGGTCACCGCGCCCCCCTCGCCCGTGGTCATGTTCTTGGTGGGGTAGAAGGAGAAGCAACCCACCTCGCCGACGGAGCCAGTCCGCCGGTCCTTCCACCGGGCCCCGTGGGACTGGGCGGCGTCCTCCACCAGGTCCAGGTCCCGGTCCTGGCAGATGTCAAGCAGTGGCCCCATGTCCGCGGGATGGCCGTACAGGTGGACGGGCATGATCGCCTTGGTCTTCCGGGTGACCGCCGCCTCGGCGGCCTCTGGGTCCATGCAGAACGTGTCCTCCTTCACATCCACGATGACCGGCTCCGCACCCGTCATCATCACCGCGGTGGCGGTGGCCACGAAGGTGAAGGCGGGGACGATCACCTCGGAGTTGGGGCCCGCGCCGATGGCCAGCAGGGCCAGTCGGATGGCCTCGGTGCCCGACGCGACCGCCACCGCCTCCTCGACCCCCATGAAGTCGGCGAAGGCCTCCTCGAAGGCCGCGACCTGGGGGCCCTGGGCCAGCATGCCCGAGGCCAGCACCTCCTGGACGGCCTGCTGCTCCTCCGGGCCGATATGGGGCTGGGCGATCGGGATCATCGCACCTCGATTGCCTTGTCCGCTCTTCACCTTTGCCCCGCGATTCCCATAAATATCACTGGAATCTCAACCATTTTGATTTTCCAATTTAGGAATTAAAAGCGTGAGCCTTAAATATGGCATGGTATTATGGGTTGACTGGATAGAGGATGCAGGGGTCCCTCAATATCCGTTGTCTGCCCTCATGTAGGGATCTGGGACCCTTAACCAAGACCACTCTACCCCCCACCTGCCCCCAAGGACGGTATCTACCTGACCACCGGCGACACGAAGCGCAGCGAGGACCGCAAGGGTGTTCCCAGCGCAGCCCAGGTCGGCGAGGCCGCCAAGAAGCGGAAGATCGTGAAGCCCAGGTCGTCCCCGAAGGGTGACGGCTTCATCGCCGCGGGTGCCCACGTCAATGGCAGGGCCCGTACCGTAGTCCGGCTCCAGACCGTGGCCCGCCCGTCGCTCAAGCACAGGGTCGCAAGGGCCGTCCGCGCCTCAAGGCCAGGCGTGGCCGAGAGGGGCTCGGGGCTCACCAGGGGCCCCAACGAGCGGCAGAGGGAGTCCTTCACCACCTGCACGATGTCGGTGAACGGCCGTGGGCTCACCGGCGGCTGGGGCCTGATCAACGGCACCGGCATGGTCCAGGAGGCCGAGCATCACGTCAAGATCGGTCGGTTCAACGGCTCGGGCCGCACCAAGAGCGCCGCCCTGGCCTCCCGGGACGGCATGACCAACGGCTCCGGGCTCACGGAGTGTTCCGGCATGGCCGCAGATGCGGGCATGACCAACGGCTCCGGGCTGACCCAGGGTACCGGTATGACCAACGGCAACGGCCTGGTCACGCCCCCCACGGGACCGCTGCCCCCCAGGGACGTCCCGACGAGGCGTCGCGGCATCGTCCGTCACCTGCTGGGCCTGTAAGCCGCTTCACCCATTCCGGGCATGATTCGCCATAATGGAACACAATCCCACAATTTTATTAAGGAGCCAATATCTTGGTTCGCCTGACAGGCTCTGTCAGAAGGGATGCGTTCGATGGCCGGTACTGAACACCGTAACCGGAACCGCCTACGAAAGGGAGGCGGGGGACTGGTGAGCGATGATGGTCTCACCAACGGTGCCGACGGGCCCTCGATGGCCATGGAGGTCGATGTGGGCCTCATCAACGGCCTTCCAAACGATGGGGCACGCCCTCGGGCAGGATCGCGTCCGCTCTTCGGTAGGCTCAAGAGAAAGAGAAGGGCCGCCCGCGAGGCGCTGGAAAGCAAGGCACGCGAACCGCTGCCTGGCGCGGGCGATGAATGAGGCCAGAGGCCTACTTCATGATCGTGTGGATCTTCTCCTCGATGCTGCCGTCGGCCTTGGTGTCGATCTTGGCAAGGTAGTTCTTCTGCCTGACGACCCGGGTCCAATCCGCATCACCCTTCTTGCTGGGCATCCTGAGCAGAACGGTCCCGGTACCGTCGGGGAACTTGAGGAGCATGACGGACTGACCATTATCGATCAGGTACTCTCGGGCCTCTATGGCCTTGATGAACTCTTGCTTGAGCTTCTTCGGTTCTCTCTTCTTTCTAGGCATAATCAAGCACCTGTCCCGCTCATCGTTCTTTGAATTAATAAACCTTTTCGCGTATTTTGTAAGATCTAAATAAAATCCGCTAGACCTAAATGAACCTTTCGAGACGATATGGGAATGTCGGACCATATCGTACTTGCTGTCCTCCGGGTACCGCGATATATCCCCAGGGTTGACCCCTATATAAAAGGCGGGACATAACGATAAGCCGAGCCAGGAGCCCTGGTACTTAAACCGAACATATGTCCAGATATCCGACCGTTAACTCGCCAGCTCCTCAAATGGGATATCTCGATATATTGTCCAGAACCGCCGCCGACGTCACACGGTGGGCGAGGGACCGTCGCCCCTCGCGGCCTCGGCGGCCTGCTCCTTGAAGAACCAGCGGAACAGCAGCCACCAGAACAGAGCGATCCACGCCATGTAGATGAGCCATCCCACGTTGGCGTGGGCCCAGAGCATCGCATCCGACCCGTAGTAGTGGCCCACCATGACGATGATGAACATGCGGAAGAGGTTCGCCAGGTAGGCCGCCAGGATGCCCAGGCCCATGAACCACTTGAGCCGGGAGTCCCAACGGGTGAACTCGGTGCCCACGAAGGCCAGGAAGGCGGCAGTGAAGATGGCGAAGCTGTACACACCAGAGCACGAGGTGGCGATGAGCAGCGATATCTGGTCCCCCTCGGTGGTCAAGAAGGTGATGGTGATGCCGTCGATGGTCGATGCGACACCGGCCAGGCCCAGCATGCCGTCCACTGGCTTGGCCAGCAGGTACTCCGAGTACGCCGAGATGCCCGCGGAGGAGGCTGCGTTGCCGACCGCAGCGCGCTCGATGAGCACGGGCACCAGCAGCAGGAAGGAGAGGGAGAACAGGAAGACGAAGGCGAACTCCCGCTCACGACCGTAATCGGAGGGTATCCAGGCGTATGCCACCAGGTAGATCCCCACCAGCATGGCCAGCCAATCGTAGGTGAGGAACTCGGTGGAGCCGGTAATGACCAGGTTCCATATGATGACCATGATGATGATGCCGATGCCGAAGACCGGGAAGAGGGGCACCAGGCGTCCACCCAGGGTCACCTTGTCGATGAAACGCTGGGCGAGGGTGTTCTCGACCTCCTCCTCGCCCTTGGCCAGGCGCATCACCATGTCCCTGGCTGCCTGGGCCTTGGCGTCCTCGTCGATGGGGCGCCTCATCACCTCCCTGGGCAGGTACCGGTAGATGAAGTAGAGACCGCCCACGGTCATCACCAGGCCGATCAGGCGCATCCACCAGTACGTGGCCACCAGCTTGTTGGAGGTGATCACCAGGGCCAGGCCCTGGAAGGTCACCACCAGGCCTAGGAGGAGAAGAAGGTATTCCCGGGAGGATGGTCGCTGGTCCACGCTGAACGATAGAATACGGGTATATATTAAGTGTCTGCCCCAGGTTGCCTGGTGGGGAACATAGGCTCTGCACGTCCACCCACCCCCTCGCAGGATTGATATAGGGGGAGATGCATGTTGAAGATGGTGTACCGAAAATGGTACAGATATATAAGGAAAGGGATCCCTTGGATGCCCTTGCCACCAGAACGGCGATGAGGGTCGTCAGGACCCTGTTCGCGGCGGCACCCAGGGCGATGACCTCCAGCCAGCTGGCGGGGGGGCTCGAGACCTCGCGTTCCGGCATCCAGCGGGCCCTGGCCCGTATGGAGGGGCTCGGACTGGTCCGGTCCGAGGCCAGGGGCAGGCTGGTCCTCCACGGGATCCGGTCCAGCTCCCCTCTGGTCGGACCACTCTTCGAGATGTTCAACCACGAGAGGTACCTGTCTGTCCGCCAGAAGATCAGGGAAACCCTCGACCGAATAATGGAAGGTATCGATACCAATGGCCTCAGTTGCGTCCTGCTGTTCGGAAGCCAGGCGAGGGGCACCTCCAGGGAGATGAGCGACATCGATATGTGCTTCGTCTGGAGAGAAGGCACCTGGGACGATGGATTCCAGTCGAGGGTGAGGGACCTGGCCTTCCCCTACATCCTCGTCGAGCCTCATTGCTATTCAGAGGATGTGTTTGCCACGGTCCCGGACCTCGTGGTTCTTGATTCGATCCTTCACGGGGTTTCCCTCCACGGCCACTCCTTCCTCCGATCGACCCGACAAGACCTGGAATCCATCAGGAAGGAGGTCTTGCTTACAAGGCTCGAGGGTTGCAGGAGGGTACTGGAGGAGGCGACCCAGGAGATCCGCGAGGCCAGGGACTATCTGGAGACCATTGTGGAGGTAGGCCTGACCGAGGTGGAGTCGGTCCTCCACCACGGGGTGACGATGCCCCGTGCCGAGATCATGGCAGAGGGTGACCACGAGGCGCGGCTAGCCCGGCTGTCGCAGGAGCTGGCCCTCGAGGGGGACCGCGTATCGTTGATCTAGACCTGGAACGGGCGGAGGCGCTTCTCCAGGCGGCCCGAGAGAGCCTGGGCAGGGGTTGCATAGTGGGCATTGCCGGTATGTCGTATCAGGCCGTAGAGGCGGCCGCGACCCACCTGATAGAGATGGTGAACGGTCACGACCCGGGTCGTCATTCCATAACTGACCCCTAGTCTCGGAGATTGGTCTCTTAGAAGGCAATCTATTTCTAACTGCGAACGGATTGGAGATGGGTTTGAGCGGTCTGGTGGTAATTTGGGGTCGATTGACGGTGCGGGTTCGACGGCAAGGGGCGCTATGGGATGCCGCTTCCTCTTGAGTGTATCCAGTCTGGCCTTACTCGTGGTTGTGGCTCTATCACTTTCCTGCTCCGGAGAGCTAAACGTATCTTGGGAGGAGGGTTCCACCCTGCTCTATGAGAGCCATTGGAACTATCACAGATCATACTACGACATCGCACCAGATGGGAACGATGCTCATCTGGTCTACGTGGACGGGAATACAAGAGGTCACGTTATCTATCAAATGCATACCAATGGCTCGTGGTCCTCCCCTATTAGGGTGGACAAAGGGAGGTCCCCAGGCTTCGCCAGTAGCCCTGCCATCGTTGTTGACAATGGCATGGTGCACGCGGTCTGGATAGACCATCGGAACGGCAATGAGGACCTCTATTACAGATCCTTTGATGGTGAGGTCTGGGGATTAGAGCGGATCCTAAGCACCGACGGGGGTCCGGGGAACCAGTCCAGCCCCGAGATCGCCGCGGAGGATGGAAAGGTCCATGTTGTGTGGCAGGACAAATCGGACGTGAACTGGGACGTGCTCTACCGTTCGTTCAATGGCACAGATTGGTCGGAGGAGCTAGAGTTAAGCGTCGACTACACGAACGATAGCCAATTGAGACCCATCATCGTCTTGGACGATTCAGATATCCACGTCGTTTGGAATAAAGTGGGTCTCTCTGGACAGAATATTCAGAGTGTGCACTTCGATGGGTCCAGCTGGACCATCCCCGTGAACGTGACGGATTGGTTCTCTGAACCTAATTTCAGGTCGTACGACATCGACGCGGATAAGGGAACACTCCACTTGGTGTGGGCGTTGGAAGTGGACAATATTACAACCATCCATTATCGAAAGTTCAACAACGGTGAGTGGTCTGATGAAGAAGACCTCGTCTCCTCAATGAACATCCTAAGGCACCCCGCAATCGCAGTCGACGGGTGGTATGTTTACATCACATGGGATTCGTACAGCCCTGGCCTGTATGATTACCGTGGTTTGAAGTTCGTCTATTACGATGGGCATGAGTGGACGGGTTGGGACACCATTTCGGTGGGATATCCGTGGAATCGTGCTTTGCTCTCGAAGGTGGTGGTGGAAGGGGGTCAGCTCAATGTCATCTGGCGGGCCAGCGTTTCCAAATACGTCACTGAGTACAGGTTCTATCACCGGGTTGCCCGTGTCGACCACGGGCTGCCCTCCTCAACGATGGATCCCCCTGAGAAATTCTGGATCACGGAGGGGGACATGGCGATAAATTGGATCGCCAACGACGACTATGGTCTCGACCGGGTGGTCTTGATGTACCGGTACGGCCATGGGCCACGGGTGTTCCAGGAATGGACAGAGGGCGGTACGTATGACATCACCGATAGATCCATAAACTGGGGGACCTCGTATCTCCCACCACTACACGGTGACGGCTACTACGAACTCTACGTAATGGCTGTTGATCTGGCAGATAATTACGAACAGGTGGGCAT
>JAUVEQ010000393.1 GCA_030594725.1 Methanobacteriota archaeon | reverse complement strand
CTCACCGGACCTTTGGTTGGACTCACAGCCCGTCCTGGGCCTTGCTGTGGTCGCCGTGAGCGACCCCGCGGGTCTGGCTCAAGCCTTCGTCGACCGTGGAGGGGCCGTGGACTCGGTGGGTACCAAGGTGGTCCAGGGCCTTCTGCCCCGCGCGAGCCTGCTGAGCCTTGCCAAGTATCGTGATATCGAGTGGGTCGAGGCCTGGCTGGAGCCCGAGCTTCACAACGACAACTCCGCCCGTCTCATCGGTGGCCGCCAGCTGATCGATGGACCCTATAAGAACACCACCCTGCGCCTATGGTCCTGGAACAATGGGACCTACGAGGGCATCACCGGCGAAGGGTACATCGTCTCTGCCGCCGACACCGGACTGGATGACGATCACCCCAACCTGGCGGGACATCTGCCCAGCATCAATTACGTCGGCGGCAACCCGGACATCGACACCTACGGTCACGGGACCCACGTGCTGGGCACCGCGGCCGGCCTCGGTGTCCCCTACCCCGCCGACGCGGCCCTGGGCATCGGCACATACATCGGTGTCGCCCCCGGGGCCAACGTGTTCTCCCAGGACATCTTCGACGGTTCGGCGTTCTTCCGCAACTTCGACGTCATCGGCAAGGACGCATCCCAGAGGGGGGCTGTCGTCAACAGCAACTCCTGGGGAGAGTACCGAGGTGGACAGTACACCGCCAATGAGTTGGCCTACGACACCATGGTCCGGGACGCAGACCCGACCACGCCCGGGGACCAGCCGATGGTCTTCGCCTTCTCCGCCGGCAACAGCGGAGGGAGCGGGGACCGGTCGGTGGGCTCTCCCGCCTCCGGAAAGAACGTGATAACCGTGGGCGCCACCGGCAACGACAAACGCGGCGTTTCCGGGCAGAGCGTGGCGGGCTTCTCGAGCCGCGGCCCCACCGCCGACGGGCGCATCAAGCCAGATGTCGTCGCCTCTGGCCAGCACGTCGTGTCATCCCAGGCCTGGCCACACACTATGCCCTTCGACCCTCCGGCCGATGGTGGCACTTCCTGGACCTTTGCCAGCGGCACCTCCATGTCGTGCCCGGCCGTGGCCGGCGCCGTCGCCCTGGTCTACGACTACTCGGAGGAGATCTACCTTCATCCCTACCCCTCCCCCGCCCTCGTCAAGGCACTGCTCATCAACGGGGCCGACAAGATGACCTCCGACTCCGTCTATCCCGGCACCCGGGCCGGTTGGGGCCGTGTCAACCTCACCAAGCTGGTGGAGACCCCCAACTTCCGCACCTTCTTCTACGACCAGGAGACCCCACTCCGGGTCGGCGGAAGTGAGAGCCAGAGGTACATCTTCGCCGTGGCGCCCGGGGAGCGGACCTTCAGGTTCACCCTGGTATGGACGGACTATCCAGGATCGCCTGGCGTCTCCCCCTCCCTCGTGTCCGACCTGGACCTTGTGATAACCGACCCTGACGGGAACGTGTTCCGTGGCAACAACTTCGACTCCAGGGGTTATTCGACATCCGGTGAGGGCACCAACAACGACAGCATCAACAACGTGGAGAAGATCGTGATGCCACGGGCGAAGGCCGGCTTCTACTCGGTACAGGTGTTCGCAAGGAACACCCCCAAGGGACCCCAGGACTTCGCCCTGGTGGGCCAGGGAGACCTCATCGACAAGTGGCGGGACCTGGTCGCCGAGAACGTGACGTTGAACAAGGAGGAGCTGGACGAGGGGGAGCCCATCATCTTCGATGGGGACATCGTCGCGATGGGCAACCTGCCCTTCTCGCCCTTCCATTACGAGGTCTACCTCCTGGACAAGGAGACGGGGGAGAAGACCATCTTCGAGGAGGAGACCGTATCCAACATGCGTGCCTGGGAATCGATCCATTTCTCCCACAGATGGTTCTCCGTCCGTGGGGATTGGGAGTTCGTCGTGGACGTCGATACCGGCAACACGAACAAGGAGTTCTCCACGCTGAACAACGAGGTCCGGATGGGAAGGTTCGTCAAGGGCTATGGACTGCTAGCGGAATTGCTACCATCCGAGGTGATGGTCTGGCCTGGCCTGGAGTCGCACCTGGAGGTGAACGTGCTCAACACAGGCAACGTCATCGACACCTTCACAATGTCCACAGAGGGCATTCCAGTGGGTTGGACCGTGCAACTGGACCGGACCGACATAACACTGGGAAGGGAGAAGACAGGGACCATCATACTTCGGGTGATGCCACCGCCCGCCGCCAAGGCAGGGAAGTTGTCCTCCATGAACGTCGGGATAGCCTCGGTGGGCAACTCCACGTACAAGGCCGACCTGGTGTCGAAGGCGACCGTGGGTCAGGTGCATGGCCTCCGGTCCGACATCGCCGACGAGGGTACTTCCGTGCTTCCAGGCAAGACAGTGTTCCACGTCATCAACGTGACCAACACGGGCAATGGCGACGACACCTACCACTTCGACGTCTTCGGGACACCACCAGGGTGGACTGCCACCTTCAACGAGGAGAGCGTCACCATCGAGGACAACGTGACCAAGGTCGTCAGACTGGAGCTCGAATCCCCCGCAACGGCCATCCACGGTACGATCGCGGAGCTGGACATCACGATATCGTCCAGCACAGGCCAGTCCGATACCCTATCGGCCAGGACCCAGGTCCGACACACTACGGGCATGGCTGCCTCGTTGTGGGCGGAGGACAGGATCATGCCCGGAGAGAGGATCAAGTTCTTCGTTGAGGTCGACAACCTGGGGAACGGCAATGACGACTTCTTCTACTCCGAGTTACTGCCCAAGGGCTGGACCTCCACCTTCCCATTGAAGGAGGTGGACCTTAGCCTGCAGGCCTTCGAGTCCTACAACGGGAGCGGGGAGCTCAAGTGCCCGTCGACAGCACGTGCTGGTACGTATCCTTTCACCATC
>JAUVEQ010000216.1 GCA_030594725.1 Methanobacteriota archaeon | reverse complement strand
GGCATCCTTGGGCAGCCTGGCCGCCTGGAAGGCCGACCTGGCAGGGGGGACCCCGGTGAAGAACTCGCCGTAGACGGCGTTGACCTCTGCGAAATCGTTCATATCGGCCATGAAGACGGTGGTCTTGACCACATGGTCCATCGTGGCACCCGCAGCGGCCAGCACCGCCGTCATGTTCTCCAGGGCCTTCCTTGCCTGGGCAGCCGCGTCGCCGGGCACGAACTCCCCCGTGGCCGGGTCCAGGCCCAGGGAGCCAGAAAGGAATAGCCAGTCACCCGCCCGCACGGCCTGGGAATAGGGGCCGATGGGGGCAGGGGCATCCTCCGAGAGCATCGCTTGCTTCAACATCACACCTCCTGAGGGAATGGTCCGGGGGGCAGAAAAGGCTTGTGAGGCCAGGACATGGGAGGACCTCCTGGCACCCCCAGTTCTTCCCATATCTTGCTTCTCAATATGAGAACTTGAATCCTAAGGTATATAAAAGGTCCCTGGAATGATGTAATATACGAGTCCTGGCACCGTTTCTGAACGGAGGGTCCCTTATGAGCTCCAAGCAAGCAGGCAAATCGATTGTCGTATTCGTGGTCGCATTCATGGTAACCAGCTCCCTTCTCGTCGTGATCAACGACGGTGGGGGCCAGGGGCCAGTGTTCGACGACCCTGTGGCGGGAACGCTGCAGAACTACACCGCGTCCAAGACCGGACTGCCGACGGACGGGGACTACTATTTCCTCAAGTTCGGCGACCTCAACGGCGATGGTTATGACGACCTGGTCGCGGGTGCTGGCCAGTACTCCGGGACCAAGGATGCCGCCGGGATCTGGGCGTACACCTGGAAACCCAGTACCAGCAGCTGGGAGAAGAACTCCACGGGCCTTCCCACCACCGGCACGGAATACTATGCCGGGTTGGACCTGGGCGATGTGGACGACGATGGCGACCTGGATATCGTGGTAGGTGGAGAGGGATGGGCCCAGAGCTCCGTCAAGGGCTGCCGTGTGTACGTCAACAACGGCACCGTCGGCGGCAAGATCGACTGGGACGAGGAGACCGGACCCGAGACCAACTGGTACTACGATCAGGTCGCCCTGGCCGACATCAACGACGATGGCGACCTGGACATCGTGGCAGGCACCAAGGGCAACGGGATCCGGGTATGGATCGGCGACAGTTCCTTCGGTTGGACCGCCAAGAACACCGGCCTCCCCACCACCGGGGAGTACACCGGCGTCGCCGTGGCCGACATGAACAAGGACGGCGACCTGGACATCCTTGCGACCGATTACAGCAGCGGCGGTCCGGAGGTTCGCCTCTACACCGGTGACGGCACTGGCTCATGGACCTCCCGTGCGTCCTCCTTCGCCACTGGCAACACCGTCTCCTACGGCGTCGCCGCGGGCGACGTGGACAAGGACGGGGACATGGACATCGTCTACACGAAGGGCCGCGGGATCGTCTGTCTCCTGGGCAACAGCGGTGGCGGCACCGGTACCAGCTTCACCTGGACCGCGGCCAACACCAACCTGCCCACCTCGGGGCAGCACTCCCAGATGGCCCTGGCCGACCTTGACAATGATGGCGACCTTGATATCGTCGCCGGCTACGTCGGAGGTGGCATACCTGTCTACCTCGGCAACGGCGGTGCCGGCACGGGTCAGTCCTGGACCAAGAAGACCCTCAAACTGCCCACCTCGGGCCAGTACTACGGCTCCGCCGTGGGCGATTTCAACAAGGACGGCATCAAGGACATAGGCGGGGCCATGTGGGAGAACAGCGGTTCCGCCGGTGGCATCTATGCCTGGGAGGGTTCGATCATGGCGGATTACGACCCCACCGCAGAGGCCGTGTGGGACGGCACCGCCACCAACGAGACCACCTCCTGGCTGGGCGACGCCGTCAAGCTGAACGGGACGGATAGCTCGGACCCCCAGGACGCGCCGACCGGCGACCCTGATGGGGACATACTCACCTACGATTGGAACTTCACCGTAGTGCCCGGCACCTCCTCGATCACCGATGCCAGCCTTACCCCCGGCGACAGTAGCGCCGTGCCAAGCTTCACCCCGGACAAGGTGGGCGTCTACCGCTTGTCGCTTGCTGTCAAGGACTCCGCTGGCAACTGGTCCGCAGAGGTCTTCGCCAAGCTGGAGGTCGGAAAGTTGAACGTGCCTCCTGTGGCCGACGCCGGTCCCGACCAGGTGGTCGTCGTCGACGACGTGGTCTACCTCAACTCATCCGCCTCGACCGACTCCGACGGCGTGATCATGGCGTGGCAGTGGAACGTAACGGACGGCAATCCTACCACCGTCACGCTGACCGACGCGACGCTGCCAGTGGCCTACTTCGTGGCCCCGGACACCGTCGGTGAGTACTTCTTCGAGCTACTTGTGCGGGACGACAACGCCTCCTGGTCCGAGGTGGACATTGTCATGGTCAACATCACCCTGCCCGGCAACGTGCCCCCCGTGGCCGTTGCGCCCAACGACTTCGTCACTACCGTGCTGGAGGTGGCGTCCCTCAACGGTTCAGGGTCCTACGATCCCGACGGAACGATCATGGCCTGGGACTGGAACTGCACCAGTCACCCCTCGTTGCCAATGACCGGGGCCGACACGATGGAGGCATCCTTCACTCCCCCGCTCACAGTGCAATACACGTTCACTTTGACGGTGCAGGACGACAGGGGAGCCTGGTCAGGCGAGGACAGCGTGACCGTCACCGTCCAGGCGGCGGATGTCAACGTGCCTCCCGTGGCCGAGATCGGCGGTGCCGCCGTGCGTGTCGCCTACGTTGGCGACGATGTGACCCTGGACGGCTCACCCTCCCGCGACGACGACGGGACAATCGTCGAGTACCTCTGGAACTGCACCAGCCACACGACCCTTTCCTTCACCGGTCAGAACAGCACCACCGTGGAGTTCCGTCCCGGGGAGCCGGGCGACTTCATCTTCACCCTTGCCGTTCTGGACGACAACGGTAGCTGGTCCGTGGCCGCGGATTCGGTGACCATCCAGGTCAGCCTGCCCTCGGACAACAGCCCTCCCGTGGCCGAGATCGACGGTCCCACCGACAAGGTGCGTCCAGGGGACGACGTGGCCCTGGACGGCTCCAAGTCCAGCGACCGGGACGGCGCGATAGTAATCTTCAACTGGAGCTGCATCAGCCATCCGACCCTGGACTTCACCGGCCAGAACACCAGCTTCATCCAGTTCACCGTGGAGACCACGGGGGACTACACCTTCAACCTCAAGGTCCAGGACAATCTGGGCGCATGGAGCGTTGAACCGGCCTACTGGGTCCTCTCCGTGAAGGTCAACGTGCCTCCAGTGGCCGCCATCACCGGGCCGTCCGCGGGATTGCCCGGCAGGAACTACACCCTCTCCGCGGAGACCTCCTCGGACGAGGACGGCGAGGTGGTGGCCTGGAAGTGGAACTGCACAAGCCACACCGAGGTCAACATAAACGGCACCGAGAGCGAGACCATGATCTTCAACACTACGGTCGCTGACACCTACGTGTTCGCCCTGGTCGTCCAGGATGACGAGGAGGCCTGGTCCGCGGTCGCGGAGTGGACCTTGGAGATCAATCCGGTCGACCAGCATCCCGAGGCCGACGCCGGCTCCGACATGCAGATCCGCATCGGCATCTCCGTCGAGCTGAACGGCGACGATTCCTCCGACCCGGAGGGCGATATAGTGACCTGGCGCTGGAGGTGCATCAGCCATCCCAACGTGCCCGGTCTGGTGAACGACGACCAGATGGTAGCCTCCTTCACGCCCCCCGACCCCGGTACCTTCGTCTTCAGCCTTATGGTGGAGGACGAGGCGGGCCAGTGGTCAGAACCCGACAACGTCACCATCACCGTCCTGGAGCAGAACTCCGCCCCCCAGATCACCGTGGTCGCGCCCCAGGGTGGTTTCGCAGTCCTGGAGAACCAGTTCCTGGTCATCCGCTGGGACACCTACGACGCCAACGACGACTACATGATGTTCAAGGTGGAGATCTATAAGGACGACATAGTGTTCCTGGCCAGAAGGAGCGACCTGCCCCACGGCACGAACAACGTCACCTTCAACGACACCAACTTCAACTTCCCAAGGGGAACGGACCTGGTCGCCCGCATCTACGGTTGGGAGACCAGCACCGAGGACAGGTACGAGACCATGGTGAAGACCGATCCCTTCCAGATAGAGAAGTCGACCGTGAACCCCAACGCCAACGGCGGAGGGGATTCGGAGGGCATCGACACGAATATCATCATCATTGGTGTCGTCGTGCTCCTAGCTCTCCTTCTCATTGGCTTCATGATCATGCGCGGTAGCGGCGATGATGACGAGGTGCCATGGGAAGGCGAGGGCCAATCGGAGACCAAGGAGGCCACCCGCGGCGCCCTGGCCACCAGGATGCCCACGGCCCCCGCCAAGGTCGCACCCCAGACCGGTCCCGCGGCCGTCAAGACGCCTGAGGCAACGTCGTCGACCGCAACCGACCCCAAGGGTCGTTTGCTCGACTGCCCCAGCTGCGGAGCGCCCCTGGACCACGACACCGATTTCGGTGCCCCCTACTGCTGGGATTGCGACAAGTACTTCTAAGACCAAAGGATCGTATTTGAGGATGCGCCAGGCCAAGGGGAACGGGACCGATAGGGATAGGTCCAGCGGCAACGACATGTACAATTACAGCCTCGCGTACCGACTCGCGGACAACTCACCGTACATCGCAACCGGCGTTCTCGGGGCGTTGATATGTCTACGTGTCCACTGGGTCCTGGCAGTGATCGAGATAATCGCCTCGGTGCTGGGTCCCCTATGGGTGATCGTCCGGGTCTGCCCGACCTGCCACCTTTACGGGAACCCCGCCTGTTCCTCCGGTTACGGCTTCCTGTCAGCGAGGTTGGTGGACAAGGGTGACCCTGAACGTTTCGGTCACGTGTTCTCTCACAATATGTACGCCGTGATGCCCATGTGGTTCCTACCGCTGGCTGCGGGGATCTACCTCATCGCCATCGGCGAGACCGTCCCATGGCTGCTTCTCATCCTGTTCGTGCTCGTCGCCTTCGTCGCCGTGCCCTTGAAGGCCAGGTACATCACTTGTGTCAAGTGTCCCAGGCGGTCCACTTGCCCGTGGGGCTCGCGGACCGCCCTACACCGTTCGAGTGATGACGACCGGGGATAGGGACCGGACCCCTGAAGGTCCAGTAAAAGCGAACTATTATATTCCTCCGGGGCAGTCTCCGCAATATTCAGGGTGGTCCGATGAAGACCCGAACGATTAGATTACTCGCCTCTCTCGCCGTCCTACTTATGGCCCTGGGCTCCCTGGCACCTGCTGCCGCGGAGATCGTGCCAATGCAGGCCCCCGACGAGGCTGCCATGTCGGCATCGATGACCGATGCCGCTGACTGGATGCTCACCGTCACCAAGGCCGATGGCCAGCTCGACCCGCCGGTCGGCTCGCCGATCGGCGAGGCC
>JAUVEQ010000104.1 GCA_030594725.1 Methanobacteriota archaeon | reverse complement strand
GCTTGTTCTGGAAGAGGTCCACTATCTCCTCTGCCTCCTTGGGAGAGAACCACCTCAGGTCCATGGACATCGCCAAGCGCAGCTCCTGGCCTGTGAGCTCCTCCTTTCCGGCCCTGTTGTACAGGAATGCGATGACCTCCTTGAGCTTCTCCAATGGCAGGCCCCCTCAGTACTCGCCGTGGATGACGGAACCCTCGTCGTACTCCGGCTGGTCATCCACAAGGCTGTCTCGGATTATGTCCATCACACCTACGACTATGCCACGGATGCCCATATTGGCGCGTTCCACCTCACGGACGGTCGACAGGCTGAAGCCCGAGCCGCCCAGGTAGAGCCTCCTGGAGACCTCCGACATCTCCCTCACGAACCCGGTGTCGATCCGCGAACCGGACCGGACCCTTCCCAGCTGGCTGAACAGTATTCGTCGTATACCCTCGTCATGCATATCGCGAAGGAAGTCGATGGGGTCGGCCTGGGAGATGTTGGCATCGCGGGACAGTATCCCATCCGCCCAATCCAGGCCCAGGACGAAATCCGACGAGAACTCCTGACAGGTCATGAGCTCCTCCCGGTTCCATATGGTCTTGGTGCCCACGACCACCCGGTTCGCCCCTGCGGTGAAGGTGTCCATCATGTCCTCGAGGCTCCGCACGCCGGGGTCCCACCAAACGTTCTTGACGGGGGCCACGGTCTGGATCTGGGTGAGCTGGGGTCTCCGACTCTCGATGCCATCGATGTCCAGGACCAGTATGGTGCTGTATTCGTCCAGGAACATGGCCACGAAGTCGTAGAGGGTGAGCTCCTTGTCTTCCACATCGGTGAGGGGTTCGTATCTCCCATTGTTCACCACCACCACGCGACGCTTCCTGATGGAGATGGCTGGGATGACGAGAAAATCTGATTCCTGTCCATCGGATTCCGCGGCTTCTTCTTCCATCGGTTCACCTGAAAGGTGAGACGGGAATTAACCCTTGCGCCCCTAGAGGCCCCCGACGTGATGACCGTTCCCCGACAATGGTTACATGGCCGGAGCTGAGCCTTCGATCGAGAGATGGTGGGCGTGGCGCGGCGCCTAGTCGACGTTCATCACCACGACGTCCCGCACCGAGCGCATGCTGGTGAAGGGCAGGATGAGCCGGCCCTGGGAGTCGGTCTGGTAGAGTCTGGGTTCGATCTCCTCAGCCGGAATGACGAGGACATGCTGTAGCTCGCCCGTGGCGGTATCCACTACGAAGTTCTCGATCATGCCGATGATCCGGCCGTCGTTGGTCATAACGGTCTTGCCCCGCAATTCGGTAGCGAACTTCTTTGTCATGGGATGCCTCCCCGGGAGGTACGAACGGCCATCATCGGTACGACACGTTGATGTCGTCCCGGGTCCTCCTGGCCATCCTACCTTCTAGGAGCTTGCTAATGTGTTGGAAATACTTAATCGTTTCCTCATCTATGGAAGGTCGGACCATCTCTAGGGCGGCATCCATGTGCCTCTTCAGTACCTTGTCGCTATCCGGGTCCTCCCGGAGGGCGGCCATCGCCGCCTCGCGGACCAGTGAGGCGATATCAGCGCCGGTGTAACCATCGAGGTTCTCGGCAAGTTCGTCGAGGTCCACCCCCTCCAATGGAACGCCCTCGGTGTGCACCCTCAGTATCGCACGACGTTCCTCCACGCCCGGGGGTGGGATGTAGATGATGCGGTCGAACCTACCGGGTCGAAGGATGGACGGGTCGATCATGTCGGGCCGGTTCGTGGCAGCCAGGATGATGACGTCACCCATGGACTCGAAGGAGTCCATCGAGGTCAGCAGCTGGTTGACCACCCTCTCGGTGGCCCCACTGTCACCCCGGGACCCCCGCTTTGCCGCGAGGGAGTCGATCTCGTCTATGAATATCACGGTGGGCGCGCTCTGCTTGGCCTTCCTGAATATCTCGCGGATGGCCTTCTCCGACTCCCCAACCCACTTGGAGAGGATCTCGGGACCCTTGACCGAGATGAAGTTGGCTCCGCTCTCCTTCGCGGCCGCCTTCGCGATCAGTGTCTTGCCCACCCCGGGAGGGCCATACAGCAGGATGCCACGCGGCGGGTTGATGCCCAGGCGCGTGAAGGACTCGGGACTCTGGAGGGGGGTCTCGACGGCCTCCTTCAGCTTCTGCTTGGTCTCCTCCATGCCACCGATGTCGTCCCAGGTGACACGGGGCGGTTCGGTGAACACGTCCCGCAGCGAGGATGGCTCCACCTCCCGGAAAGCCTCCTTGAAGTCATCGTTGGTGACCTGGAGGTTCTCAAGGACGGTGGGAGGGATGCTCCCCCCGGCTTCCAGGTCGATATCTGGAAGGTAGCGGCGGAGGGCCTTCATCGCCGCCTCCCTTGCCAGGGCTGCCAGGTCGGCTCCCACGTAGCCGTGGGTTATGTTCACGAAGTGCTCGAGGTCGAAATCCTCGGACAGGGGCATGTCCCTGGTGTGGACCTGCAGTATCACGCGGCGACCACGACGGTCGGGAACGCCTATCTCTATCTCCCGGTCGAAGCGGCCAGGCCTCCTCAGGGCGGGGTCCACCGCGTCGACGCGGTTGGTTGCCGCGATGACGATGAGCTTGCCCCGGCCCTGGAGGCCGTCCATCAGGGTGAGCAATTGCGCTACCACGCGACGCTCCACCTCCCCTGTGACCTCCGCCCGTCGGGGCGCTATCGAATCGATCTCGTCGATGAACAGGATTGATGGGGCCTTCTCCTCGGCCTGTTCGAACTTCTTTCTGATCTGGGCCTCGCTCTCTCCGTAGTACTTGGACATGATCTCCGGACCCTGGATCGAGAAGAAGTTGGCTCCGCTCTCGTTCACCACCGCCTTTGCGATCAGGGTCTTGCCAGTGCCAGGCGGACCGTGGAGCAGGACGCCCTTCGGGGGAGCTATGCCCAGCCGGTTGAACAGCTCGGGATGTCGGAGGGGCAGCTCGATCAGCTCCCGCACCCTGCGCACCTCGTCGTCAAGGCCTCCTATGTCCTCGTAGGTGACGCCCTGGGTCTCCTCGGCGGTCTGGGTGATCGGTTCGTCAAGGACCACGAAGGCGGTAGAATCCGTGACCTTCAGGACGCCCACGGGGTCGGTGGCCTGCACCTGGAAGGGCAACGCGCCACCCATGAGGGCTATGCCCTGGACGATGATGGTGTCACCCTCCATCACGGGCCGCTTGAGGAGGTTGCGTTTGATGAAGGCCTCTATGCCGGTACCGAACTGGATCCGATGGTTGTCGGCCACCATCGGGGCCAGGACCACCTTCTTGGCGGGCTTGACATCACCCCTGATGACCTTGACATGGTCGCCCAGGGAGGAGCCCACGTTCTTCCGGACTAGGCCGTCGATGCGGATGATCCCCTTGTTCTCGTCCTCGGAGAGCATTCGCCAAACGACGGCAGCGCTCGTCCGCTTGCCCTCGATCTGGATGATGTCCCCTGGAGAAAGGTCCAGCTCCACCCGGGTCTGGGCGTCTATGCGGGCCTTGCCAGCGCCCACGTCCGTCTGGACGGCCTCGGCGACCGTCAGGTCGACCTCTTTCACTCCATCTCCTCCTCTTCATTGCCCCGAATGGGGGCTCATTCGTGGAGGGTCTATTTAAACCCAACGTTCTGGATGAAGGGCCCTGAGAAAACCCGACGGGACGATGTTGGCTGGGCCCGGCTCTCCCAGGGTGGGTCAGACGGGACCCGCATCACCCATGATATCGGCATCGCCTTTCATGATCGCGACGGCCTCCTCGAGGGTGATCTCCCCGAGGGCCACGCGTCGGGCAAGGGGTGTGGAGATCGTGATGGCCCCGTCACTCCGCTCCCTGGACCGCTTCTTGATATGGCGCAGCTCCCCGTCGGAAGGGGAGACCCTGAGCGCAGCATCGATGGCGACCCCTGGGATACCGGCGATCGTGATGGCCGCCTCCACGTCTGGCAGGTCGACCCTCCTGGTCGTGGACGTCTCATCGGCGATCTCCACCCGCAGGCCCTGCCCCAGGGCTGCGTTGGCTATCCTGTTGCGGACGGTGGGGGCACCGTGACCGATCCGGACGATCAGGGACCGAACGGGGAAGTGGTCGACCACCTGGTCCAGGGCCTCCTCCACCTCCCCCACGGTGCTGAGCTGCTTGGCCTCGAGCACCGTACCATCGGCCACCAGGGCGAACCCGATGCGCTTCTCCCCCGGGTCGATGCCCACCACCAGGGTCTTGAAGGAGTCCTTCCCGCTGAGGAGCTGGAGGGCCTCTGCGATGGCCATGTCCCGGTCGTCGTCGGATTCCACCACCCTGGGATGATCGACCCGTCCGGCCTCGCCCTTGCCGGTGATGACCACGCCCACTTCCCCGGGAACGGGGTCCCGGAAGTCCAGGCTCTTGAAGGTAAGCCCTCTGCGCTTGAGGAGGCGTATCAGGTCGTAGGAGAGCTCGAAATCCTCCGTCATGATACCGATGGGACGCACGGTGCACACATTCGTGGCCACAAGTATAAGGTTTACGAGAGGGACCTCACGGAGAGGATGTTGCGGTACCGATCGTACGTCCCGCCTCCCCAACCGGAGTGGGACACGATGACCCTCTCCTCGAAGACGAATCCCGGGACCGGACCGTCCTCGAGGACCCAGAACCAGTGTTCCACCTGTCCCCAGGTGGTGTTGAGGTATGCCACAGCCCTCACTCCGGTCACGTTCACCAGACCCTCCGAGGTCTGAAGGTCTCCCTTGTCGTCATCGGTGGCGACGTAATTGAGGCGGACGCCGTAGAAGTTGGTGGCCGTGAAATGGTCCCCGATCACGAGCACCCTCGGGCGGGGACCGGTGAACTTGGATGCCAGCTCGGGGTCGTAGGTCACGGGGTCGGGGTTGTAGAAGCCGTCCCCGTCATCGTCCAGGAAACCGCCCCAGGTGGTGTTCCTCCACGACCACTGGTCGTCCGAGAGCTGGAAACCCACCTCCTGGGTAGAGTCCCGGAAGGTGGTACGGTTCTCGAATATCATCCTGCTGGCATCGAAATCGTAGGTGAGGTTGTGCAGGATGAAGTTCACTCCGGGGCTCGTGCTCTCGAACTCCTTGTCCGACCGGACCTTCAGCACCTCGTACAGCTCGCCCTCTCCGTTCTGGCGGACCTGGTTCCCCATCGAGACACGTGTCCACTCGAAGGTGCCATTTGTCTCGTTGAGACCCCTGTACAGGCCGACCCTCCTCCAGTCATCGGTGGTGAGGGAGCCGTTCTCGACGGACCGCTCGAAATCATAGACCCACGAGAACATGTAATATCCCGTCTGGTCCCACTGCTCGACCGTACCGTTCCCGTAGTAGCGCCACCAGGTGTTGCCCCAGTTGTTGCCCTCGCCAGTCTCCACGCTCACATCGGTCAGGTTGATGGCCTCGATGGTGACCATCCCGGTCCTGTTGGAGTAGGAGTTCCAGGTGCCATTTCCGGACATGTGACCCCTGCTCCACCCTGTCCTGGACTCGATCGTCAGATCGCCCAGCCACCAGAGGGTGGTGCTGTTCCAGCCCCTCTGGCGGTAATCGTACAGCTCGTTGATGTACCTCGCATCGTACTGGCCCTCGGTGTCCGAGGTCAGAACGACCTCGACCGCCCTTGAGGCCACGACGATCTGGCCGAGGCGGACCTTGACCACGTGGATCTGACCCTCGTCGAGGGAGGTCAATCCAGGGTCGAAGGCGTAGGACGTGTTGTTGATCTTCTCCAGTCCCGCATCGTGGGTGAAGGTCCGGGTTATGGGCGTGGGTCCGGTACCCTCGAGGGACCAGTCAGCCTCCATGCGTGTCACGTCCATCCCTTCCGGCACGTGGACCCTCCATCCCGTCCCATCGGTCCAGTGGACCGTGATGGTGACCGAGGCTGTCACGTTGGCCCATCTGGTGTCCCTGGTCTTGGCACCCTCGTCATCCTCCACCTCCAGAGTGGCCTCGTACGACCCGGGCAGGGAGAAGACGTGGATCCTGGCCCCGACCTCTCCGGTGTAGTCCCAGACATCGTCGTCATCGAAGTCCCAGCGGAACCTGACTATGGAACCGTCATCGTCCAGACCCGATCCCGAGAAGACGATCTCCTGACCCACCTCGGCCTCGATGTCCTCCCCGGCGAAGGCCTTGGGAGGCTTGTTCTCGTCATCGGAGGTGATGCATCCGCTGATCGAGGCTGTTACGAGGATGAGGACCGTGATGATCGCGAGGACATGACGCATGGACCGTCGAAAAGCATCTGGCTTGATATATTAAGCTTCCGGGATGGTCCGTCGCAGGGAGACCTGGCCCACGGCCTGCTGAGGTCCCGTCGGTCCTCAGTATCAGTCTCAGGAACGGCATCTAACAACAACTATCACGGACACTGGCATTTTTCCTATTCCATACGAATCAGATGGGACATTATATAAATGAAGTAACACAAATCGAATTCCGATGGAAGAGGGTTTCGTACGCTTTATGCGTAAATGGTATTACTTCGTCGGAGTCGGCCTAGCTCTCCTTGCGACCATGTTCGCTGTCTTCTTCCCCGCATTGGCGGTGGTGATGATCGTCATCGTCCTCGTGGCCGCGGGCTTTCTGCTCTACTACTACTACAAGTACGATATCCTCAAGAAGGAGAAGAATCCGATCAGGAAGGTCCCCAAGCCCCTCATGAGGGTGGAGGATGTCCAGGCGGAGTCATCGGTCATGCCCGACCTGGACGAGATGGCCAAGGTGGCAGCCCAGGGTGCGCCCACGATCAAGCGCCACATGATCGAGGGGTCGGGCATGGACATGGTGGAGCGCTACTTCCCCCTTGGGGAGATCCTCTTCCCCATATCCTTCATCGCCGACCGGGAGAGGGCGAAGTACCAGGAGGGGTCGTTCGATGTGGGGGAGCCCGTGTGCCTGTGGCACACCACATCGGTCTGGTTCAGCGCCAGCGGTCCGACCGACAAGGTCCAGTACATGGTCCACTGCTCCAAGTGCCCCTCGCCCAAGGGCATCCAGAAGTCCCTCGAGGACACCAAGAAGATAGTGGAGCTCGTCTCCGTCACCACCCTCCGCGAGGGCAAGATGCAGATGCTGGACGAGACCCTGATGGATGCCGTCAAGCGGGGCACGGGAGAGCTGCCTGGTTAGGCGTTTCCCGAATGATGGTATAGGGTTTATATACCGGGATGGTCCTCACACCAGACCGATGACGGACATCGCCCCTGAAGGAAGGCCAGTACCACAGTTGGTCTACCTGCTGATCGGTTCCTTCGTCCTCATGATACTCTCAGGGATATTCTTCGCACTCGGCCTACCCGAGGCCTGGGCCCGCGCCCTCTTCATGGGCACCGTGGTGGCCTGGGTGATCCTCGGGATAGCTCTGATCGTCCAGGGTCGGATGGAGGTCAGTGCTCAAGCTCGTGAGCTGGCCGCCTCCAAACCGACGCCCGTTCCGAAGGAGGGCGAGGATGTCAGATAGTGGACGGTCGACCCTCCATCGCCTCGCGATCATCGGCGTGCTTTCCCTGTTGGTCCTCTCCACATTCTCCACGGGCTGCCTCGAGGATGACGAGCCCATCCCGGACATGTCCGATTGGCGGGTTGCGATGACGATCGACAAGTTCGACACCAATGGTGTCCGGCCGGTCAACGTGACGGAGCTGCTCTTCAAGGTGGTCTTCGGCAGCATCCACAAGGACCCCTGGTTGTTACAAGAGTCCGATGGGTTCGTGAAGGGTCTGGACAACACGATCCCCATCCGCATCGAGGCCAGGTACGATGACGGCGAGAACCCGCCGGAGGACTTCGCCATCATGGGCAGCAGCAACGTCATCACCGGTGGTCTGGTGTTCGCCAAGGGTAAGATGACCCTCGAGCTCAACGGGAACGATGATCTCTTCGAGATCGATAGGACCCCTGTCGTCGGCCCCCTGTACCACACCGAGATCACTGCCACGATCACGGGCGATTACGGGGACCTGGTCCTCTACTTCAACCTGCGAGAGCCCAGCTAGGCCTCGGAACCGGTGCACCGACATGGCCCGGCCTGTTCATGATCGAAATGTCCAGCAAGCGACCTTGGACGTTGGGATACCTGATGGCCCGCTCACTGGGTGAAGGTCTCGCCCTTCTCGAAGTTCTCTTTTCCGAACTTGATGATGAGGTCCCGGTTCTTCCGTAGGTGGGATTCGAACCAGACCTTGATGACGCCCGAAAGGACGGCCCACATCTTCTCTAGGTTCACCTTGTCAAGGGGAGCGTCGTACAGGATCTGCTGGGAGAAGATGCGCTTCCAGCCGGAGTACTTGTAATAGTGCTCGCCCTCGCAGTACTCGAACACGACCCTGAGGTGCAGGGTCTTGTCCATGGTGTAGAAGAAGGCCTTGATCGAGTCCCCGACGCGGCCCTGGTCCTGGGTCCTGTCGATGAGCTCGACCTGGGTGATGTCTGAGAATCTGAAGCCCTCGCGGAAACTCCATTCCTCAGGGAATTCCTCGAAAACTGCCCACACGGACTGGTTGGGCTCGATGGAGAAGTGGATGTTGATCCTGTGAAAGCGGATCCATATCTTCCAGAAGTCCTCGATGAGGGCGTGGATGATATCACCGCGGGTTGAGTTGAGCTTGGCGATGTCCTCCTGGATCTCCCCCTCCATTTCGCTCAGTTCCTTATCCAGCTGGTCGAAAAGGTCACTACTCATGGTATCCCGTTCAGGATAATGGTCGATGGTGCTTATAAACCCTTCCGTGTCCTCCCAGGCACCTGGGAATC
>JAUVEQ010000050.1 GCA_030594725.1 Methanobacteriota archaeon | reverse complement strand
GTCACCGGGTATGATGCTTGCCTCCGCAAGGGCCTCCCGTATCAGACGGGGAAGCACCTCCGCGTGGTGGTTGGCCGCCTCGCGGGGATGGATGCCCCCCTCGGTGGGCAAGTAGGAGGCGGACACGTTGGTCAGGATCTCCAACTCTCCGTCCTCTGTGGACTGGACGATGCCCACTGAGGCCGTGTGGGCGGTGGCCTCAATTCCCAGGACCGGACCTTTGCCCATGGAGGCCCCACAGGACTACTCCGATATGAAATTGCCGACCGGGAACGATGTTGAATGTTGACAGGGGGAGCGGACCCGCCCTATCCGAGGTGGGACCGCCAGAACTCCAGCATGTCGACTATCGTCCGCTCGATGGGGATCTCGGGACCCCAGCCCGTGTCCTCGACGAGCCTCGTGTTGGAGCCCGCGATGACGGGCTCGTCCGATAGGCGCATGAGGGCAGGGTCCTCCCAGACCTCCACCTGGGCCTTGCTGTTGGAGAGGATGATGTCAAGCAGGTCCGAGATCCTGTGGACGTTGCCGGTGCAGATGTTGTAGGCCACTCCCGGCCTGCCCCTCCCCACCAGCAGGGTGAGGGCCCGCACGTTGTCCCGGACGTCGGTGAGGTCCCGCCTGGGTTCCAGGTTCCCCACCCGCAGCCTCGGTGGTTCCCTCCCCTGCTCGATGTCCACGATCCTCCTGGTGAAGTCCGCTAGGACGTCGGCCTCCTTCCGGGGGCCGGTGGTGTTGAAGATCCTCGCCCGGAAGGCCTTCACCTCGAAATTGTAGTGGTACTGGTATGCAAGCAGGTCCTGGGCCACCTTGGATACCCCGTAGGGATGCAGCGGCAGGAGGGGATGGTCCTCGGGGGTGGGCACCTCGTCCGGCGATACCATCCCGTACTCGGCCGAGCTGCACGCCACCAGCACCGGGGCCTCCGGCGAGTGGCGGCGGAGGGATTCTATGATGTTCACGGTTCCGTTGGCGTTCGTGTCCATCGTCCGGACGGGCTCCTCCCACGAGACCGTCGGCAGGCTCTGGGCGGCCAGGTGGTAGACCGCCTCGGGCCTGTGTGCCGACATGACCTGGTCGACCCTCTCGCCGTCCCTCACGTCCATGGGCAGTACCTGGATCCTGTCCTTCACACCCTCCAGTCGCCAAAGGACGTTGGTGTCGTAGGTGGTTCCGATCACCTCCCTGCCCTGGGCCAGGAGATGCTCTACGAGGTGGCTACCGATGAAGCCCTCAGCGCCGGTAACGAGCACAACCACGATCTACACCAAGGGGGGCATGGACCGCAGGTGTCGAAAAGGTTTTTGGGAGGTGGGCCATCCTCGGTTCCTCCGTCGAGGCATGTGCGGGGCGAGGGTCTGGTCAACGAGAATCGTAAGCTTTATCACACTCTGTGGCAGTGCTTCGCGGGAGGCGGTCGGCATGAGGATAATCATCATATGTGGCGATCCCGAGTGCGGTGAGGAGTACCCCACCGAGACCACCGACCGCCTTTGGGAATGCCCCCATTGCGGTCGTGAGCGGGAGAACAAGTACTATCCGTTCCTCACCGCCCAGCTGATGAACGCTCGCATCCACTCTGACGAGGCGGACTGGAAGGAGCACCACGACGCGCTGCTCGAGCGGGCTCGGAGCAAGGTCTCCGACCTCCGGGACAACATCGACCTCCTCAAGAAGGACCTGGGCAAGCTCAGGGCCCGGCTGCCCGAGGAGGAACGGGCCAAGCTACCAGACCTGGACACCATCGACCAGGTGGACGATCCCCTGGCAAGCTGGGAGCCCCGGGCCGAGGAGGACGACATGGGTGCATGGCGCGACCTCCATGACGAGCTGCTGGAGGGGGCCAGGGGTGAGATCATCGCCCTGGAGGATGCCGCGCGGCAGATGGAGGATGAGATCAAGTCGATAAAGTCCTCCCAGAACCTGGCCTGAGGCGGGCCTCCGACATTCCCAACGGATACCACACTGTTTAAATATCCGTACAATCAAATCAGACACCATGGGGCAGCCAGGTCCTTTCCGGAAGTCCCTGTTCCTGGATAGGAGGGTGAGGGCGTCGCTCATCGTTCTAGCCATCGGCCTGGTGCTCCTCATCCTCGTCTCTGCCAGTGCAACGGCGAGCGACGACGACAGGGGCGAAGAGGCCTGGGGCACGCTGGAGTACCAGGATGCGAGCTACGACCACAGCATCGTGGTTTATACCGACTCGTCCTCGTTCAACCTCTACGCCCACTGGGGCGGCGAGCTGGAGGACAGTGGTGTGAGGTTCTCGGTCGAGCCCCTTCCCGATGGGTGGACCTTCTCGGTGGACGACTCGGTCCCCACGACCAAGAGCACCTGGGTGCCCGAAGAGGGCATGCTGGACATCACCATCAACATCGACCAGGACACGGAGCTTGGCACCTACTACATGGAGCCCCGCCTTCAGCATCCAAATGTGGACATCACCCTGGCCTCCTTACCTCTCATCGTCGAGGTCACATCCTACACGATGACCCTCAGCAACACCTTCATCTCCGATTCCATGGTATATCCAGGTGAACGTCTGGAGTCGATGTTGGAGGTCATTGCCGACGCCCCCGTCGACAGGGTCGCGCACCTGCAGGTCCTGTGGGCCCCTACAGGATGGGATGTCACCTTCCATCCGGGTATCACACAGATACAGAAGGATACGGGGACATCCGAGCCCTTGCTCGTGACCATCACACCGGACGGGACGGCTTTGCCCGGAGAGTACAAGGTCATCCTGGGCCCAGGTACAGACGATCCCCGGGCGATCGGCATCCCACTCGAACTGACGGTGAATGTGGGAGAAAAGAGAGGGCTTGCTCTCCTGGACATCACAAGGCTGGTCAGTCCAGGGATCGGCGGCAGGTCCCCAGGAGATGTCGTGGTGGAGAACCTGGGCAACGTGCCTGTAAAGGTGATCTCCATCGGACCTGACGTCAACTATCACATCCCTGAGGGTTGGATGATAACCACAACGGAACTGCCCGTGATCATCCCGCCCTTCACCCAGCAAACGCTCAGGGTCGTGGTCGAGCTTCCCGAGGACCCGAAGCTGTCGCCTGCAGGGTACACGGATCTGCAGCTTCGCATCTTGACAGGCCATCCCGATGAGGAGCTGCCTTTTGCCTTAACGGTCATTGCGCCCGAGGTCCATGATATCGAGCTCGGGATACCCGCGACGGCGGAGGTCCGGGACAGCATTCCACCCACGAGGGACCCCTTCGAGTACACCGCGTACATCCTGGTGATGGACGAGGGGAACATCGGACCCCTCCACAGGGTGGACCTGACCACATCCTTCGAGCTGCCCATCACTTCAGCAGAGCTGTCCCAGAAGACCCTGATGATGACATCCGGGATGAGGACCGAGGTCCGATTGGATGTAGTGGTCCATCCAAAGACGTATCCAGGTGTCTACTCGGTCACCATCCACGCCACGGACGAAACGGGTGAGGAGGCCTGGATCATGATCGGGTTCTCCGTCTCCAGCGCGAACGTCAGCCTTGTCGGCGACCTCACGGTCGTACCGATCCTGGACACGGACGCGGATTCGTCTTCCGACCGTAGCTTCTACAAGGTCAGCGGCCAGGTCTATAATGCCGATGATGTCGACCTGGACTACGCAGAGGTCCTGGTCTACTCCTCGGATACTCAGGGAGCGATCGTGACCGAAGGCAGCGCCCAGTACCTGGGCTCGGTCCCCATCGAGAACGTCTCTTCCGGCGAGACCGAGGCCTTCGCGTTCAGGTACGCGGCCGACGATGGCGACCATTACCTCGCCGTGAAGCTCGACGTTCCCGGTGCGGCCCTCACGGACCCCGATGCGACCCATCTGGAGGAGCGCGTTGAGGGCGTCCCCACCAATGTTCCCGCTGCGGACGGGATGCCCGTCTTCTTCATCATGGCAGCCGCCATCGGTGCCATCGCGGGGATCATCGCCATCCTGGGCACCGAGGCGGGCAGGTGGATGCTGATGGCGTTCATCCTGATACCCTTGTACACCCGCCTGAAGCCCGAGCAGGTGGTGAACCACTTCGTCCGCGGTCAGATCCTGGGTTACGTGAAGGCGAATCCCGGCGAGACGTACACACACATTCGCAAGGCCCTCAATATCTCCAACGGACAGTTCGTGTACCACTCCCGGATACTGGAATCGCAGGACTTCATCAAGTCCGTGAAGGACGGGGCGAACCGCCGGTTCTACCCCGCGGGCATGCGCATCCCGAGGGAGGTCAAGGACGTTGAGCTCAACCAGGTCCAGCGCATCATCTACACCATCATCCTCGAGTACCCGGGCATCAGCCAGAGCCGCATCGCCAAGATGATGGAGCTCGCCCCCTCGACGGTGAACTACCACGTGAACATCATGACCAAGGTGGGCGTGGTCGAGCGGAAGCGGTCGGGTCGCCTCTCCCTGTGCTTCGCGGCGCAGGAACTGGATTGAACGGCCTGGCGGCGCCAACCGGCCCGGATGTTTATATATCGTGAGGGCAATCCTCGCGTCGTGGTGTAAGTGGAATTCGACCTCCAGCATTTTCAGGACCACGACTTCGAACAGAGGACCTGCCCATCCTGCGGCAATATGTTCTGGACCAACAGCGGTGTGGAGACCTGCGGGGACAATCCCTGCGACGAGTACACGCTGATCGACAAGCCTCCCATCCCCAAGCCCTACACCCTCGAGGAGATGCGCGAGGCCTTCCTGTCCTACTTCGAGAAGCACAACCACACCCGACTGGAGCGGTACCCCGTGGTCGCCCGGTGGCGCAGCGACATCTACTTCGCCATCGCGTCCATCGCGTGCTTCCAGCCCCACGTCACGTCGGGAAGCACTCCACCGCCGGCCAACCCACTGGCCATCTCCCAGCCCTGCATAAGGTTCAACGACCTGGACTCGGTGGGACGGTCTGGACGTCACCTGACCTCCTTCGAGATGATGGGCCACCACGCCTTCAACACCCCGGACCACGAGGTGTACTGGCTGGAGGACACGGTGGCCTACTGCTACGACTTCTTCTCCAACGTGCTCGGCATCGACCCGCACGCAATCACCTTCAAGGAGAACCCCTGGTCGGGAGGTGGCAACGCGGGCCCCGCCCTGGAGGTGATGGCGGGCGGCGTCGAGCTGGCGACCCTGGTGTTCATGGCCTACCGGGCGGACCCCGCCGGCGAGGTCGAGATCAAGGGCGGCACCTACAGCCCGATGGACCTCTACGTCGTGGACACCGGATACGGTCTGGAGCGCCTCGCCTGGGCATCCCAGGGGACCCCCACCGTGTACGAGTCGGCCTTCCCCGATGTGGTCAAGGAGCTAAGGTCCGCATGCGGCCTCGAGCTGGGCTCAGCCGACGACGAGACCACCCGCATCATCGCGGAGAACACCAAGGTGGCGGGGGTCATGGACCTGGAGGCCACCTCCGACATCAAGGTGCTCAGGACCGAGGTGGTCAAGCGGCTCTCGGCCCACGGCGTGGACATCGACGTCGATCGGCTGACGGAGCTCATCACCCCCCACGAGAACCTCTACGCCCTGGCGGACCACACCAGGGTGCTGCCATGGATGCTGGCCGACGGCGTCGTCCCCTCCAATGTCAAGGCCGGATACCTGGCGCGCCTGCTGGTGCGCCGCAGCCTCCGGCTGATGGAGAGGCTCGACTGCCCGATGAAGCTCTACGAGATCGTGGACCTCCACAGACCGTCCCTCCGGGGCGTGTTCGAGGTCGACTCCCGGTGGGACTACATCAGGGAGATCCTCGACCTGGAGACCGAGCGGTTCCACACCACGATGAAGAAGGGCAAGCGGCTGGTAGCCAGCACCCTCGAGTCCTCCGAGCAGAAGGCGCTGCCCTTGGAGTCCCTCATCGAGTTCTGGGACACCTACGGCGTGCCCCCGGCCATCGTCAAGGAGCTGGCGGCCGAGCGCGACATCGAGGTGGAGGTCCCCGACAACTTCTCCACCCTGCTGGCCACCCGTCACGAGCAGGCCACACCCGAGGAGATCGCCGCCGATGCGGAGGCCGAACCACTGGACGCCCAGCTTCCCGACACCCGCAAGCTCTACTACGAATCTCCCGCCCAGACCGAGTTCGAGGCGGTGGTACAGTGGTCGGCACCGGGCAAGGTCGTGCTGGAGCAGACCCTGTTCTATCCCGAGGGGGGCGGCCAGCCCTCCGACGAGGGCGCCATCCATCATGGGGATGCCACCTACCGCGTCAGGTGGGTGGAGAAGAGGGGGGAGATCATAGTCCATCACCTCATGGAGACGGGGACCGAGCTGCCCGTGGGGGAGCTGGTCCGCGGCCTCATCGACCGGGACCGAAGGGACGCCCATACCCATCATCACACCGCCACCCACCTGGTGCTGGCCTCGGCCCGCCAGGTGCTGGGCGACCACGTTTGGCAGTCGGGCGCCCAGAAGGGGACCGACATGGCCCGGGTCGACATCAGCCACTTCCAGCGTGTCACACCAGAGGAGCTGTCGGCCATCGAGACCCGCGCCAACGAGCTGGTCCTCCAGGCCATCCCAGTCGACAGGTCCTTCATGGAGCGCACGGAGGCAGAACGCAAGTACGGGTTCCGGCTCTACCAGGGCGGCGTTCCCCCGGGAGCACAGATCCGTGTGGTGCGCATCGCCGACGTGGATGTGGAGGCCTGCGGAGGGACGCATGTGGCGAACACCGCCCATGTCGGTTCGGTCCGCATGCGACGCGCCGAGCGTATCGCCGATGGCATCGTCCGCCTCGAGTACTCGGCGGGCATGGCCGCGGTGCGCCTGGGGCAGGAGGAGCGGGCCCTGCTCGACGAGGCCGCGGGAACCCTCGACGTGCGTCCGGAGCAGCTTCCCCGGTCGGCCCAGCGGTTCTTCCGGGAGTGGAAGGAGCTGGGCAAGCAGGTTGACGAGCTCACCCGCCGACTGGGCAAGGCCAAGCAGCAGGACGGCGAGGAGGTGGCGCCGGGTGTCCGGCTCGTGGCCGACCTGGGGGACGCCAACATGGGGGACCTGGTGACCATGGCCCGGCAGGCCATCACCAACCCGGGCACCGTGGCCGTGCTGGCTTCCACCAAGGGCGGCATGGTGGTGGCGTGCTCCAAGGATGTGGGCCTGGACTGCACGGAGCTGTTGAAGGTGGCGCTCGAGGCTGCGGGTGGCCGCGGCGGAGGCAAGCCCGACTTCGCCCAGGGAGGCGGCGAAGGCGACCGCATGGGCGACGCCCTAGAGGCGGCCAGGCTAGCCCTGCCTGGACTCCTTGGTTAGATTAGATTCAGATCCTGAGGATCCTGAGGATCAGGCCTGCCAGCCTGCTGTGCTTGGCGACGGCCATCACGTTCTCCATCTCATCCTTGGAGAAGACCGTCACCCGCCGGTAGTAGAGGAGGTAGGCCCCCAGGCCCAACAGCCCCGCTCCGGCCAATCGGACGAGGAGAGCGAAGATTCCCTGGCCCAGGAGGTCGGTCACCAGGAACACGCCGCCGGCCACGACCATCGCGATGGCGGAACCGACAAGGAGGATGGTCATCGCCCCGTTGTCCACATCCACCCCGGACTCCCTCCTGGCGTAGTGGTACATCAGCACGGAGTTGATGATGAAGGCCGAGGAGGCCGCCAGGGCGGCGCCCTCGATGCCGATCATCGGCACCAGGATGATGCTCATGGCGATGTTGTACCCGACGGAGACCATATTGACCTTGAATATGAGTTTCTGGAGGGCCATCGCGGCCAGGATCTGCGTGGACATCAGGCCCGTGGGACGCACGAGCAGGTAGGGTGCCAGGATCAGCACCGACAGCGCCCCGGGGACGTAGTCCATCCCGTATATGAGCAGTATCGTGGGCGCCGCCAGCACCATGAGCATTGCGGTCAATGGCATGAAGAGGGAGTCGATCAGCTTGAGGGAGCCGCCCCACAGGGTCCGCATCAGTCCGAGCCGTTCCTCGCCGTAGGCCTGGCTCATGGCAGGGAGCATGGCGACGCCGATGGCCTTGATCAGGATGAGGGGGATGGCCACGATCCCGAAGGCGATGTTGTAGATGGAGACATCCTCCACCGTCCCGAAGTAGGCGATCACGTACGTACCTGTCCAATCGAAGACCATGAACAGGAGCTTGCTCAGCAGGACGGGGATGCCGAAGGTGACAAGCGCCATGACCACCCGCCGGTCGTAGCGGTTGACCAGGTGGGGGTCCTCGGGGGGGTCGGACCGCAGGACCTGCACCAGGATGACCAGCGAGATGATCAGCCAGATGATGGCCCCCGCCACCATGCCCCACAGGGCGCCCTCGGGCCCCAGGTCGGCCACCACCACGAGGCCGATGGCGGTAACGGCCCACACGACATCGCGGACCACGTTGGCCACCGCCATGGCGGCCATCCTCTGGTAACCACGGAGGATGCCCTGGAAGGCACCGCCCAGGATGTTGAGGGCGAGCACGATGGCCGCTATCTCCATCAGGGGCTCGATGGGCTTGTCGAAGAAGTCCTGTAGCAGCCCGGCCGAGATGTAGAGCAGGGCGCCCAGCATGAGGGCCATGCCGATCTTCGCGGTGATGTTGATGGATATGACCCGCCGGATGTCACCGTCCTCGCTCCTGGCCTTGTAGTAGGGGATGTACCTGGCAGCGCCCGTGTTCATCCCCAGGGCACCCACCACCTCGAGCATGCCCGCCACGCCGAGGGCGATGGCGATTAGGCCATACTCATCGGTGCCCAGGTACCGGGCGAGGGTCACGGACACGACGAACAGGGAGACGGCATTGACCAACCGTGAGGCCAGGATGAATGCGGAGCCCTCCAGCACCCGGGCGGTCACCGCCGCCCCGGGCTCCTCGGGCTCCTCGGATATCTCCTCCTGGGCCTCCTCCCCGCCGTCCTCCAGGTCGGCCAGGTCACTTCCCTCCCTCAAGGGTCTCGACTATCGCCCGCTCGTACTCGTCGACCCGCTTCTCCCAGGTGTTCTCCCGGGCAAAGGCCAGGCTGCTCTCGCCCATCCGCCTTCTCAGGTCTTCGTCGGTGAGCACCTTCACCAGGGCGTCGGCAAGGGAGTCGGGCTCACCGGGGGGAACGAGGATGCCCCGGTCCTCTCCCACGATGTCCCTGATGTTGTCCAGGTCGGTGGCCACCACGGGCTTGCCGGCGGCCATGTACTCCCAAAGTTTGGTGGGGGAGTACCAGAAACCGTACTTGAGCAGTTCGGGCTCACCGGAGGGGTTGAAGGGGGCGACGCACAGGTCGCATGAGGCCAGCACCCCTGGCACCTCGGTGTGGTCCACGAGTCCCATGGGGCGCAGCATTGCCGGGTCACCCACATCCTCGGCCATCCTCTGGAGGGCTGCCATGTTCCTCTCGCCCTCGGAGGTGGTGGCCTTGCCCAGAAGGAGGAGTGTGGCTTCGGGGACGCGCTCGTGCACCGAGGGCAGGGCGGCCACCAGGTCGGGGATGCCGTGCCAGGCGAGAAGGCTTCCCATGTAGCACATCAGGCGACGGCCCTCGGTGCCCGGAATGGGGACGGGCTCCACGTCAAGGAAGGCCTGGGTGTCCGCGGCCATGTGGACGAACACCGTCTTGTGATGGTACTTTTTCGGGATGATGCCCTTGACCGAGCCCGAGTTGGAGATGATCCTGCCGGCCCGTTCCAGGGTCTTGGGGCTGTACCACAGGTCGTTTATCTCGGCCGTCAGCGGAAGGCCCACCAGCTGGGACGCGATCGCCCCGGACCCCATGGAGTTCTCCCGCTCGTAGATCAGGTCAACGTCGTAGCGCTTGGCCAGCCGGGCGACCCGGGTCCCGTGTCGCCACCTGTGGACCACCTGGGACACGGCCATGTCCCGGTTCCGCCACGTGAAACGATGGACGCGGAAACCCTCGACCATCCCCTCCTCGAGGCCCGGTCCGGCCCTGACGCAGAGTATCAGCTCGTGGCCGCGTCGCCTGAGCTCCTGAGCGACCTCCCGGATGTGGGTCGTCCCCCCGCACTCCAGCGGGAACGGGACACCTGTGGCCACGTAGAGAATCCTCACCTGGTGCCCACCGTGTCTCCGGAGGGGGAAGGGGATATATCACCTTTTGCACAGGGCCAGGGTCCCTGGAGGGAGCCGTCCGGGCCTATCGGCGGGCGGCCTCCTCGTAGACCGCCAGGGTGAGGTCCGCCATGTGCTCGGTGGTGTATCCGTCCCACACGATCTTCCGGCCCCGTGCCCCCATCTCGGCCGCGCCCTTCGGGTCCTCCAGCACCCGGGCCAGGCGGTCGGCCAGGGTCCCCGGGTCGGCCTGGTAGCCCGTGACGCCGTCCTCGATCACCTCGGGCACGCCCCCCGTGCGGAAGGCCACCACGGGCAGCGAGGAGGCCATGGCCTCGAGCATCACCATGCCGAAGCCCTCGTAGACCGAGGGCATGCAGAACACCATGCCCCGGGCGTAGAAGTCGGGCAGCTCCTCGTCGGGGATGAAGCCCAGGAACTCGACGGAGTCACCCAGTTCCATCCTCTTGACAAGGGCCTGGAGCTCTTCCATCCGCTCTCCCGAGCCACCCACCAGGAGGCGCGCGTCGGGCACTCGCTCCAGCACCTCGGGCATGGCCTTTATGAGGTACTTGATGCCCTTCCTCTGGCTCAGCCTGCCCATGTAGATTATGTTGTGACCCTCGGGGGCCGCCACCTTGAACCTGCGGTTCCGGATGCAGGGGGGGATTATCCTGACGACGTCGGGATCGATGCCGTACTGCTCGATGACGTCCTTGCGGTTGAGCTCGCAGTCCACGACCACGTAGTCCGCCTTGCGGGCGGCGTGGCGTTCCATCCTGTACGTGATCGCGTCAGTGATGCGGGGGTCCAGGTCCCGGGTCTCGGCCTTGGTGGCCATGTACTCGTTCAATTGGGTCCCGTGGCAGGTTATCACGTGAGGGTGGAGGTCGTTGAGGCCGATCCCCCAACCGTACATCGCGTGGCCGTGGTATACGTCGTAATCGGTCCCCTGGAGGGCCTTGCCCGCCGACAGGGCGAGGGACACGTAGAGGCCGGCGGTCAGCCGGGGCAGAGAAAGGGTCCTGACCTGCTCTATCTTGAAGGGCAGGTCCTTGGGATAGTCAGCCCTGTGAAGGTACAAGGTGATGTCAACTCCCAACGCTGAAACGTCCTCTCCCATGTACCTGACGTAGTTCTGGATACCGCCCCTGTCTATGGGAGGTATCGTCCGGGCCACTATCGCCACTCGCACGACCGGGCGATTGTTGGGCAGGGTTAATAAGGTTGCCAGGCGGACCCATTCAGATCTCGAGGATGATGGAACCCCTGAATTCTCAGCATCTTGTTCCCAAGGCCTGCCAACAGTCC
>JAUVEQ010000192.1 GCA_030594725.1 Methanobacteriota archaeon | reverse complement strand
CCACCGTCTATGAGGATATTGGGTCGGGACGAGACCCCCTCGTCGTCCGACCGACCGCTGCCCAACCCCCCCGGGATGGTGGGGTCGTCCAACACCGTCACATCCGGGGCCGCCACCATCTGACCCTCCCGGCCCGTGAAGGCGGACTCGCCCCGCTGGGCGGCGTCGCCGATGACGGAGGGCACCAGTGTGTGGTCCAAGAGCTCCGCCAGGGCGGTCGGACGGAAGATGACCGTCATCTCACCACCCTCCTCCAGGGGCTTCGCTCCCTGGCCCTCCAGGGCCATCTGTGCCGCGGCCTTCCCAACGGCACGGGCGTCGATGTCCTTCACGCGACTGGAGAAGGATTCGTATCCCGTGGACACCGTCGCGTCGCGCAGGACCACGTAGGCGCCAACCGAGATGCTCGTGCCGTGGGAGGCGACGGACACTCCCTCGGAGTTCGCCACAGCGATCGCACCCTGACCGAAGCCGACGCCGCCTCCAGCCACCGATGCATCAGGATGCACCTCGCGGGCCGCCTCGACCAGCTCCCCGCTCATCTCCACCGCCTCTTCAGGTTCCATCGCGACCAATGCGGGGTCGTCCAGGCCAGGGATCTCGGCGTAGGGGTCCCCGCCGACGGGAAGAATGTAGCCCGTGACGGGCGCTAGGCGCGTCAGGTCGAGGGCGTTCCTGCCCGCCTCGGTGATCTTGGATTGGTCGGAGGTGTAGGCGAACCCCAACCGACCGTCCCGTACCACCCTCAGGCCGATCCCCTCCTCCGAGTCGGAGGTCGTGTAGGTGACAACATCCTTCTCCACATCCACGCTGACCGAGCTGCTCGAGGCGACGTAGGCCTCGGCGCAGTCGGCTCCCAGGCCAATGAGGCGCAGGACCGCGTCCTCGGCCTGGCTCAGGAGTGCCTGTGGATCGACGATGTCCCTCACGTCAGCCACCTCCCACGACGGCGTCCCGGAGGCGAATGTGGGGTCCACCGTCGCATACGGGAACCGTCTGGCCCTTGCCACAGAATCCCGGGCTCGCCAGCATGAACTCCTTACCCATGCCGTCAATGTTGTGGAGGGTCTCCAGTATCGTACCCATCAGGGCCACGTCCCTCAGGGGGCTCGTGACCTGGCCGTTCTCGATGAGGAACGCCTCCTGGGCCCCGAACTGGAAGGTGCCCTTGGCCACGTCCACCTGGCCTCCCCGGGTACCCTTGAGGTAGATACCCTCCGAGATCCCCTCGAAGATCTCCTCCTGGGACAGGTCGCCTGCCTCGAGGCAGGTGTTGCTCATGCGGACCAACGGTCTAGAGCCGTAGTCCTGGGACCGTGCCGCACCGTTGGGCTCGTCGCCCATCCTGCCCGCCGTCTCGCGGCTGTGAAGGAACGAGGTGAGGACCCCGTTCTGCATCAGCACCTTCCGAGCGCCCTTGACCCCCTCGTCATCGTAGGGAAAGGAGCCGAAGGCCCCGGGCATCGTGGGGTCGTCGAAGATGGTGACATCATCCACGCCCAGCTTCTCACCGATGCGACCCTCCAGGATGGATTCGCCGGCCATGACAAGGTCCGCCTCGGAGGCGTGTCCGAACGCCTCGTGCACGAAGACGCCCGACATGTCTGGATCGATGACAGCCGTCATGCGGCCCGACGGGGCCCTGCCCGCGTCCAGCAGGGTCTCCAGGGAGACGACGCCTCGCTCGGTCTCCGTCACCGGGTCCTTGTCCTCGAACACCTCCCATCCACCCACGCCCCCGACGCGAGAGCGGAACGAGGAGACCACGCCCTCCTTCCGGCCGGTCATGTTGGCGACCGTGAGCACCCTGGTGAGTCCGTGGGCCAGACGGGTGCCCTCGCTGGTGAGCAGCTCGATCCTCCTGTGGCCCTCTGAGTAGAACGTGGTGACAGTGGCCAGGTGCTCGGCGGTGCGGGCCGTGGCCTCCATATCCCTCAACATCTCCAGCTTGTCCTCGATGGCCACGTCCTTGGGTTCCTTCCGGGGTACCCAGATGACCGTGTCCTCCGTGATGGGTACCTCTGCGAGAGTGACCGCCTCACCGGCTCGGGCGGCGGTCGCCCGTGCCAGGGACAGCGCCGTTGCGACGGCCACCGTCCCGGCCTCCTTCGAGATGGAATTGGCCGACGAGAATCCCCAGCTCCCGTCCACAAGGACACGGAGGCCGAACCCTGCCTCTTGGCCCTCGACGGCCTCCTTCAGCTCCCCGTCCTTGAGCTCCAAGGTGGTATGTTCGACGGTCACCGCCCGCAGGTCGGCGTACTCCGCTCCTCCCCTTATCGCACTTTCCAGCCATCCATCGAGCAATGGCTCACCGGTCGCCCTAATGGGATGACCCGAGTTAAAGATATCCTCACAATACCTTGTCGAAATCCTTCTCCACGATGCGCATCTCCCGGGGGGCCAGCGTCTGCTCGTCCATGGTGACGAGGAGGATGGCGTCGGACACGGTTATCTTGTCGTTGAGGGCGTGCAGGAGGCGCAGGATGGGGTCGAACCCGTTGTTGGAGACCAGGTACTCCACCCCCTCGAGGGTGATGATCCCCCTGGGGTTGGTCCGGAGAAAGTCCATGATGGACATGTGGACCGTGCTGATGTTCGTGGGGTTGACGCAGCGGTCGTGGCCGACGGTGTTGGTGGTCATCCAGATGAAGTCGCCCTTGGTGACCTTGTGCTGCTCGATCATCTTCGGGGGATACGATCGGGAGATGCATAGACCGGCGCCCATCCCCTCCACCAGGGAGTTGTAGATGCGATACAGCCTGGTTGCGTCCACGTCCTTGATCAGGTACGATGAGCCCAGGTGGAAGTCGATGCCATCGTATACGCCCACCAGCTCACCGACCGCAGAGTCTCCCGTCATGGTCCTCCCGTGATGAGCGCTGCATGCGGTATTTATCTTATGCGGTCTGGGCATCAGCTCGCGAGGATAATGGGCCCTCGTCAATTGTCCGGGGTCAGTAGATCCTCGACAAAGGCCTTGGACAGCTCGGCGTACTGGTCCTTCACCTTGGTGGAGCCGACCAGGCTGCCCCTCACCTGCAGACCCCTATCGTTGGCCATCTTGGTCAGCATCTCGATGTACTCAACAGTATCATCGGGTTTGCTGGAACAGCAGATGAAAATTCCGGCCGGCTTGCCCTCAAGGCCCTTGGCCTTTGCAAGGAAGGTCCTGGTGAAGGGATTGACATTGCCCGCGAAGATCGGTCCACCGATCACGACCATGTCGGCGGAGGACATGTCGAGGTCCGCCTCGACGTTGTTCAGCTCCATATCCTCCATCTGCTTGATGGACATCCTCGCCGCCTTCAAGAACCCGGGCCTCTTCACGTGCTTGATCCTCACCAGGTTCGCCTCGTGACCCCTCCTTCGGACCTCCTCGGCCACCATTCGAGCCAGACCATCCGTCGTACCCTTCCTTGAGTAGTATGCGATGCTAATCAACATGACCCGATACCACCCTGGGGCAACCGTTCCCCGCCCAAGTACCTCCCTGCGCTGTTATGAAGCTTCACCCCTGGATGTCCCGCTCGCCCACCCATCTGCACTGGAACCTACGTAGAAAGGCATAAGAACGCGAAGCTCTATTTTCCACGTGCCAGGTACTCCTAGGTCTACCGCGGACGCTAGCGAGCACCTGTGATGGGAAAGACCAGGGGAAGCACATGGGCGCACCCTTCGAAGTCGTGGACGAGGACACCGCTGTCGAGCTCGAGGCCGCCTTCGACGAGGTGGACGACAACGGTGTGTTCAGCATAATCGACGAGACTGGCATCTACGCACCCTTCCCCCTTCTGGACTACAACCTCACGGTAGAGATGGTCATACACGACGACCAGGGCAACCTCCAGTTCGTGATATCACTGGAGAACGAGGGAGATGTGGAGATCCCCGCGATGTCGGTGAGACCCGACCTTCCCGAGGGCCTGGAGCTGATCGACGCCGCCAGCAAGCCCCTCGGCCCCGTCGCTCCCGGGCGGAAGGTCGCCGTGACCTTCATGGTGAAGGCGAGCTTCGAATCCCTGACCCAGGGCGTGGACGGCACGCCGATCTCGGGTCTTGATACCCACGTGTTGGCCGAGCTCAAGATCCGAAGAAGGGTACCCAGGTACAGCGTGACCGTCACCAACATCCGCAGGTGGACCTTGAGGAACATCATGATCCGGCCCTCCCTGCCCTACGGTGCGGTGCCCCTGGACGAGGAGGGCACCATACCCGTCCTGGCAGCGGGCGAGGCGGAGACCGTCGAGTTCCGCCTCATCACCAAGGACGAGGTGGACAGGCAGATCCACCACGGTCAGAGGCTCACGGAGCAATCCCTATACACCCCGTCGCTGCCAAGGAGGCGTGCGAAGGGCTTCCCCCGCTCCCATTCCGAAGAGGAACTGGAGGAGATGGTCCGGCGTCTCGAGGAGCTGGAGAGCGCCATCCTCATCCCGGAGGCGGACCGCCTCGAGGACATCCTCGAGATGGACGGCCACGAGTACGGCATCGAGGTGATGGAGGTCTACGAGCTCCTCGAGCACGACGGCCTGGAGGAGGGCTTCACCCTCATCGAGATCGAGGTGGAGGAGGAGCGCCCGATGGGCGAGCCCCTGGACTTCATCGAGGCCTACGAGGAGGACTTCGTCATCATCGATCTGGAGGAGTTCGCCTCCATCCGGCCCCTGGGCCTGGAGCCCACGATCACAGACGAGATCGACATCGAACCCATGGAGATAGATTTCTGAGACAGCCGGCCGCAGCGGCCGTCGTCCGGGGGTGACAATCTGACCAAGAGCATCGAGGAGGAGGGTGCGCTGGACGCACTGGAGGTGGCCTCCGCGCCCCCCGTCGCCAAGGACCTTGTCCTGGAGGTCGCCACGCCCCTGTATCCCACGGAGGACGAGGGAGCCGTGAGCCGAGCCATATCGGCCATGTTCCCCGAACTCGAGTTCGCGGTCGGGAAGGGGCGAATGATGGGCATCGGCGAGGGTCCCGCCTCCCTTGCCAGGTTCCGTCGTCGGATCCGGGAGATGAGGATCCGCGACACTGCCAGGAGCACGCTCCTGGGTGGTATCGATGACGGCAATGTGACCTTCTCGCTGAACAAGCAGAGCGCCGTTGCACGCGTTCCCAACTTCTCCACCGGGGGAGCTCCCCTCGGTGATATCGAAGTGACGATCCGGACCCCCGACCCCGAGGCGATAGCCATTTGGCTCTGCGAGCTGGACGAGGATTGACAGCGCTAGGTCCAGATGGGGCGGATGTCAGCGACGCAGGTTGAGGGTCGCCCACTCGGGCTCGTCACCGTACGGCGATGGATCGACGCTCGGCGGGGGGTTGTAATGTCCGGTGGGCAAGGGGCTCCTGCGCGGCCGCAACTCCGACCGCATCTTCGTGTCCGACCATCCGTAGATCACGAGGCCCAGGCTGACAGCGGCCATGGTGCCTCCGATCGTCCCGATGACGACAGATAGGTCCACCGTCATCACCGCTAGCGCGGCGCCCAGTAGGACGATGGGGCCGACCAAGGCCAGCCAGATGTTGGAGCACGTGAATGCCGAGACCGATGCGGCTATGGACAGACCGAAGGCGATGAAGAGGGAAATGGCGATGGCCATCTCGAACTCGAACAGCATCACGAAGGCGAGGAGGAATGCAAGACATCCATCGATGAGCACGATGATGCCGGCGGCGATCGTGGCCGCCCGCTTGGCGGTGATGGGAGGTCGGTAGGCGTACTGGTACGGGTAGGGGTAGGCCGAGTAGGGTTGTTGATAGGGCATCGGGGCCGGGGGGTAGGCCGGGAACTGGCCGGTCGGGACAGGCATGCCGGGGTCCTCCAGATCGACCCCGGTCCCGCAGTTCGGACAGTAGCTCATGTCCGACTCGAGAGGGCTCCCGCAGGCTGAGCAGAAGTTTGGCAAGGCACGACCCCATCG
>JAUVEQ010000136.1 GCA_030594725.1 Methanobacteriota archaeon | reverse complement strand
GGGGGATAGGGAGGGGGGTATTGCTGGGGTGGGGGCTGGCCCTGTGGTGGAGGTTGTCCCTGGGGTGGATGCTGTGGGGGAGGATACTGCGGGGGCGGACCACCTTGGGGTGGCGGGGCCTGGGGCTGCGAGGCCATCCTTCTCAGATAGGGGCTCTCCGCCTTGGAGAGGTCCTTGGTGAGGGATGGGATCTCGGTGTCGCACTCGGGACATCTTATGGTGTCGGAGGTCCCGGGGTCCTCGACAAAGCTACCGCAGCCAGGGCACCGTGCCATCACGGCCAGTCGATACCATCAACGCCTAATAAAGATGACCACGAAGCACCTTCACCGGCCCCCACCCTCAGATGTTTATAAGGGGCGAGGCCGATAGCGGTCCGAGTTCGATGGGTTTCGGTCAACGCAGCCTCGGGTCATACGTTGAAGGCGTGAAGGGCAAGGACGCTCCCAGACCAGGGGAGGCCCGGGCCAGTGATCCTCCCGTGCACACGCCTCCCGCCGACGGACCCGAACCGATGTCGGTCCTCGAGGCCACCCGGGTGATCAAGGGTCTTCTCACCTCCGAGCCCTCCCTGCAGGACCTTAGCGTGGCCGGTGAGATGTCCAATGTGAACCTGTCCAACCGGGGCCACCTGTACTTCACCCTCAAGGACGAGGACGCCCAGATGTCGTGCGTCATGTTCGCCAGGGGCGCCCGTGCCCAGGGTGCGGACGTGAAGGAGGGGGACCAGGTCGTCGTATCCGGTCGCATCGACGTCTACGAGCCCCAGGGACGCTACCAGTTGATAGCGGGCTCCATCGTCCGACGTGGCGTCGGCGACCTCTACCAGAGATTCCTGGAACTCAAGGAGAGGCTGGAGAAGGAGGGACTGTTCGCAGAGGAGAGGAAGCGGGGCCTGCCCTACCTGCCACGACGCATCGGGGTCGTGACCTCGTCGACGGGTTCGGTGTTCCACGACATCGTGAGGGTGGTAAGGCGCAGGTATCCCCACGTGAGGGTGACACTGGCCCACGCGTCCGTCCAGGGTGACAGGGCCGTACACGAGCTGCTCACGGGCCTTGACCGCCTCGCCTCCCTGGGGGATGTGGACGTGGTCATCATCGGCAGGGGCGGTGGGTCCTTCGAGGACCTGTGGCCCTTCAACGACGAGGCGCTGGCCAGGAGGATCGTGTCCTTTCCCGTGCCCGTCGTTTCCGCGGTGGGCCACGAGACCGATTTCACCATCTCCGACTTCGTCGCCGACTGCAGGGCGCCGACCCCGTCGGCGGCGGCGGAGATGGTCGTGCCCAACCTCCTGGAAGAGAGAAGGATGTTGACGGCCCACGGGGAGAGGTTGCTCTCGATGATCACGCGCCGTCTGGCCAGGGAGCGTGAGAGGTTGGAGGGTCTGACGGTCCGCCCGGCGATGCGCCGTCCACGGGACATGACCGAGGTCCGCCAGCAGAGGCTGGACGAGGTCGCCCACCGCCTTGTCACCACCGCACACCATTCAATGAAGGTGGAGCGGACCCGCCTGGAGGCGGTCTGGGAGAGGCTGGAGGCACTGAGCCCGCGGGGCACGCTGCGACGGGGTTACGCCCTGGCACTTGACGCCAAGGGCAACCTGGTATCCAGCGTCGACAGGGTCAAGGCCGGGGACGAGATGGAGCTGGTGCTGTCCGACGGCAGGGTTGACGCCCGGGCCGAGCGGGTGCGCCCGGATGACGATCGATGAAGAGGTCATGAACATGAACGATGAGAATACCGGAACCGCCCCCGATGAAGAGGGGAACAGCTACGAGGACTCTCTGAAGCGTCTCGAGGAGATCGTCCAGAGGTTGGAATCCGGCCAGCTGTCACTGGATGAATCCCTCCGTTTGTTCGAGGAGGGTACGCAACTGACCAAGGTCTGCCAGAAACGGCTCACCGAGGCCGAGCTGCGCATCGAGAAGCTGGTGGGAGAGGGCGACAAGGTCGAGCAGATGCCCTCCTCTGGTCTTGAGGACTGAGGTAGCGGCAGCGGGCATCGGGCAGCGGGTAACGCGCGGCCTGGCCCGTCAGACCATGGCGACGGCCGTGTCTATCGGATAGATACGGACGTGGCGACCGTCCTCCTCCATCCTGATGAGCCCGCCCTCCTTGAGGAGCTTTAGGTGGTAGGAGATGACGTTGGGCCGCCGGTTCATCGCCGAGGCGATCTCGCCAACGGTGATGCCGGGGATGCGCTTGACGATGCGGACGATGTCCGCCTGGGTGTCACTGAGGTGCAGCTTGCCCCGCTTGGGGGGCGGCACGCCCTGGGGATAGAAGCACCTGAACAGGCCTTCACGGATCGAGTAGACGTAGCCTTCCCGTTCCAGCACCTGAAGGTGGTATGTCAGGGTGCCATCGGCCAGGTCCAGGTTGTCCCGTATGATGGTGTAGTTGCACCCTGGATTCGCAGTCACGTAACCCTCGATGAGACCGCGGGTGCGCTGGTCGAGGATGTTCTCCTTTCGCAGCTTGGTGTAGAGGGGCAGGAACAGGACGAAGATCGACCACCGACCCACCTCGGTGGCGGCCACTATGGCTCCCAAGGTCAGCAGGATGGTCCCAGCGGCGAGGGCGCTCACGGGCACCTCGAAGTCGGGGGCCCCGAGCACCTTGACGGGGACGGCGGATTCGCCCCGGTTGTTCGCCCGGTCGAGGACGAGCACCTCGATGGTCTGCGATCCTTCCTCAAGCTCGATGGTGATGGTGAACTCACCGTCAGGGGCCAGCGTCGCCATCTCGCCGTTGACGTAGACGACCTTGGAACCCGGCTCGGTGTAGCCCTTGATCTTCAAGGGCTCGGTGGTGACCGCCTTCCCACTGTAGAGGCCAGGTAACTCGATGGAGGGCTTGACGGTGTCGATCTGCAATGTCAGTTCCTTATCCCGGGTGTTCCCGGCGAGATCGGTGATGATGATGATTATGTTCCGGCTCCCCTCACCGGGACCGAGGTAGATAGTGCCCATCAACAGCGCGTTGCTGACCTCGCTGACGTCAACGGTCATCCCGACGGCGGATATCGTGCAACCGATCTCGCTGGTCGTGACGACGATGGGGACCGCGGTGCTGTTCACGATGGTCCCCGGCTGGGGCGACACGATGGTGAGGTCGGGGATCTCCTGGTCCTTGAACAGGATGATGGACAGGGTCGCCTCGTTGCCCGCACGGTCCTCCACCTGCAACATCAGGTCGGTCCGTTCCTTCCCGAGCCTTATGGACTTGGAGATGACGCCGGCCGTCACCGTCACGGGCTCACCGTCCAGTTCGGCGAAGATGACGGGTTCGTCCAGTCCCACCTCTACGAGCACCATGTCCTTGTTGGACCAGAATGGATTGACCTCGGGGCTGATGAGGGTCAGGACCGGTCGCCGGGTGTCGAGTATGACCTGGAAGTCGCACCGCTTGACGTTCCCCGCGCTGTCCTCCGCGATGACGCGGACGACCTGCTCCCCCTCGAGGAGGTGAACGGTGGTGGCGAAGGAACTGTCTCCAAGCAGGCCGACGTCCTGGCCGTTCACCCTGATCACGGCGTGGGCGTCGTCGGTCCTGCCCGCAACGACCAGGGATGGGTTGTTAACGTGATTGATCGAGGTCTCGTCGAGGGTGGCGAACCAGAGCTCTGGACTGATGCTGTCCTTGAACACGCGGATGAGCTTGGTGTCCGTCCCCTCGAAGGGATCGAAGCTGGTCACCAGCAGCTGGTTCAGCCCCTCCTCGGGGATCTCCAGCAACATGGAGAAGTGACCCTTGACCACAGGCGTCGAGTGGACCTTCTGACGGCCCACCACCTGGATCTCCACCCGGTCGGCGTACCAGTCTGCAGAGCCCGCCACCGTCACGTGGGTGATGTTGGTCACCATGCCGTTCTCGGGGCGAACGATGGTGAGCAGGGGGTCGGGGACATCCACCTGGATGGCCCGGGTGGGGATCCTGTCGTTGTTCCCCGTCTTGTCGTAGGGCCAGAGGAAGACGTACTGCATGTTGCTGGTAAGGTCGATGACGGTACTCCACTTGCCATTGACCATGAGGTCAACGGGGCCGCTGGCCACCTCCTCGCCGGTGGAATTGTGCAGCGCCCACCTCAGTTCGTCGATACCGGTGCCGTAATCACCCACGGCACCCCACAGATGCACCCAGGGTTCGGTAACGACGAGAGAGACCGCGGGGTCGAGGCTGACCCATGGATTGGCATCATCGTGGAACACCAGCTGGAAGGGACCCTCCTCCCACGGGTTGAGGGTGTCCAATGCCTCGAAGGTATGGTCGTCGATGTAAAGGGAGGTCTCCACTTCGGTGAAGGCCACGTAGGTCTCCGCTCCCTCATCGTCCATCGTCCACTCCAGGAGCGGGATGAGAGGTCGTTCCTCCGAGCCGACCCTCCATTCCGTGGGCGGGATGGGGGTGATCAGCTTGCTGTTGAATATGTAGAGGAACACCAGGCCATCCGTGATGGTATCGTCGGTGTCCCAGTTGACGGCGTCGATCTCGAGGTGGCGGTCCACATTGATTGTGGCGGGCCGCTGGTCCGGTGCCACGTACAGTTCGATGGCTTCCACGTCCAGCAGGCAGTCCACGAGGATGATATCGGCACCCCCCTCGCCCCGGACGGCCACCTCTGCTTCCGTGAGGTCCGAGTTCGAGATGTGGATGACGGTGTTCCTGGCGACCAGGCCTTCCTCGCCCCAGATCTCGACGTTGTCTATGCGGGCGGGGATGGGCGAGGGCATACCGGTGAAGTCAAGGGCGGTCCTCTGGGCCCGGATGGTGGAGTTCAGGAGCTGAAGACCGCTGTAGTCGCCCTTCACCTGGATCCCTCGGGGCCCGTCGATGTCGAGCATATCCAGCCTAAGTTCGCCGTAGACGCCGTAGGCCTGGACCTCCAGGCCGTATCCGGAGAACCCGGTGATCGAGACGTTCACCAGGGCCACGACGCCCCGGAAGGTCTCGTTGAGGTCCAGCAGGACCATACCACCGTCCAAGGAGGTCGCCTCTATGGTGATGTTGAGGTCCTTGATCTCGGTACCAGTCCGTTTAAGCTGGACAGTGAGGTCGGAGGAGATGAACTCGCACTGCCTGACGTGTGCCTTCAATGAGGGCTGCCAGGTCGGGGCGAAGGACGTGAGATCGGAGGCGTTGAAAGTGCAATCGCCAGCATAGAGGCTGGCCCGGGACAGTATGCCGTTATACAGTTCCGAGAAGGTGCTGTCGGTCAAGGTCGCGACGCCCTGCTCGAACCGCAGTCTCTCCTTGAGACCGACGTACTCCTTTCCCCAGTCGATGCTGGCCTCGACGGATGACTCGGAGATGGTTATGGAGCCCTTGGATATCACGAAGGCGTAGACCAGGTTGACGGTCGAGGTGGCGAAGTATGCCCCGCCCTCGACGGTGAGCATCAGCGGATCGTTCACGGTCGGAGTGGAGTAACTTCCCTCGAGGGTGAGGTCCGCTCCCCTCACTGCAAGGGTCCCTCGGCTGTGGACCAGGATGTCCACATGCTTGAACAGGACCGTGCCCCTGATGTCCATGTGACCCTGCAGGACCATCCTGCCCGAGTTCTCCATTATCACGGTCGTTCGACCGTCCAGGATAAGGCTGCCCGATCGCACCTGTATCCTGATGTCGTCGGGGGATCCGCCGGTGAAGCGGAGCTCGCACGATGATAGATGCAGGGAGCCCCCGAGGTCGATGGAGAGTTGGCCGCCCACGGTGATGACCTCGTCGGAGTGGGCCTCGGACCCGATGATCGTCCATTCATCGTGATCCACGTCAGCGGCAGCGCCCAGTGCCGTCACTGCTGCGATGGCCAGGAAGACCAGGGCGAAGAGGACCATCCTTCTGACGACCATAGTACTCGCTCCCACTGGACGCTCTTCCGTTAGGATTCCTGTGAAAAGTAGTTTTCGGAACGGATTACGTCGAGGTGGAATGACCTTCCGAGGCCTTTTTGTCGTTCCAGCAGCGTCCGTCTCACCCATGGCGACCATTCCTATCGACCCTATCCAGGCTTTGAACGGCTCGTGAGACCGTTCTCAGGTCATATATATCCTAAGCGTGGAGTTTATATCAAAAGATTGGAGAAGTTTTAGACATGTAGAATGGGTTGCGTTCCGTTCAACTACGGTTTGATGGCGCCCGGTCGAAGAGCTCCTTGGCCCCCCTTCGCCAGGACGAGAGCCCGCTGGGGTCCTCGGGATACCGGGTGTACAGGTCCCGGGCGGACTCCATGTCGGACTGCATGCGGGCGAGGGCCCTGACCAACCTGGGTTCGCCCAGCAACTTCGTGGCGGCCTTCAGCTTCTTTCCGAAGGACAGGTCCAATCTGCCCCTTCGGGCCGCCGAGACCATCTCCTCCTCCGAGACTATCCGGGCGCCCATCAGCCGGTTCAGCTGCGCGTTGGTCAGTGCCTGGAGGGACGTCCGGAGCATCTGGTTGGCCGCCTGGTCGATCCCGTAGGAGGTGTGATACCTGTGAGCATAGGGGAACAGGTCCTCCATGGAGGGGGTCCTTGTGGTCTCCAGGGCCACTGTCACCACCTCTGACAACAGGCCAGCGGCGTACATCGAAGCACCGATCCCCGAGCCGGTCAGGGGTTGCACCTGGCACGCTGCATCCCCGATGGCAACGATACCCGGGCCCACCGGGCAATCGATCGGTCGTCTGTTGGGTATGACTCCCGCGCCCGACCGTATCTCTGTCGTGTTCGCCAGGCCGGGGTACTTGGGGAGGACCTCCTTCCGGATCTGGGTCCTGGGGTTCGGTATTCCGGGTACCCACTGCATGCCGATGCCCACGTTGACCAGGGTCTCGGTCCGGTCGGCGACCCAGTACAGGCCCTGGGGTGCGATCTCGAAATCGAACGTGGCCTCGACCAGCAGGTCCTCGATGGGCTCCGGCCGACGCCTTTCCTCGCGGTAGGCCAAGGCCATCTCGCTGTGGGGTACGACCTCGTCAATGGGCCAGTCAGCTGGTACGGCCTGTCTCAGCCGGGCCCTCCATCCGGTCGCGTCCACCGTGACGGGTGCCAGTACCTGGAAGGCATCGCCACCCCGGGTAGGCCGGCAGTGGACGCCCACCACGTATCCTTCCTCGACTATCGGGCCGGTCGCCTCGATCCGGTCGAGCATCTGGACGCCTGCGTCCAGAGCCCTGCGGACAAGGTACTGGTTGAAGGCAAAACGGTCGATTGCTATCCCGGCCGTCTCCCCACGGAGCCGGACCTTCCTGTCGGGTGAGTTGAGGTACGCATGCTCCACTTCGCGGAGAATGAACTCGCCCCTTGGAACGGGGAGGCCAAGCTTCTCGAACTGGTACATCTCGATGCCGTCACCACAGCTCCGGGAGCCTATCCTGGCATGTGATCTCCGCTCTACAAGGAGCACCCTTAGCCCCTTGCTTGCCAGGTCGAAGGCGGTACTGGCCCCGGCCACATTGCCGCCCGCAACTATGACATCGAAGCTTTTATCCAGGCCGCCCCACCTCGGGCACACGGACGGACTTCGAGCATCAAAAGGG
>JAUVEQ010000290.1 GCA_030594725.1 Methanobacteriota archaeon | reverse complement strand
GAGGTGCCCACGGAGAGCATCGAGGTGGACGACGTGGTCGTCGTCAGGCCCGGCGAGAAGATGCCAGCGGACGGCGTGGCCACCGTGGGCAAGAGCTACGTGGACGAGTCGATGATAACCGGCGAGCCCATCCCCAACGAGAAGGGACCCGGCGATACCGTCGTGGGCGGCACCATGAACACCAACGCGGTGCTCCGCTTCCGCGCCACAAAGGTGGGACGGGACACGGTCCTGGCCCAGATAATCAAGATGGTCGAGGAGGCCCAGGGCTCCCGTCCGCAGATCGAGCGGATCGCCGACCGGGCGGTGTCGTGGTTCATCCCTGTCGTCCTCTTCATCGCCATCTCCTCGTTCCTGATCTGGTACCTCGTCCTGGGCGCGGAGGCGCTCTTCGCCACCCAGGTCCTCATCGCCATCCTCGTGGTCGCGTGCCCCTGCGCGCTGGGGCTGGCGACCCCGACGGCCGTAACCGTTGGCCTGGGCAGGGGTGCCGAGCTGGGCATCCTCATCAAGAACGGGGACGCCATCGAGGTGCCGGACAAGCTGACCACCATGATCTTCGACAAGACCGGCACCCTCACCGAGGGCCATCCCTCGGTGACCGACGTGGTACCGATCGGCGTCACCGGGGAAGAGCTAATGACCATGGCAGCGGCCGTCGAGAAGGGCTCGATCCATCCCCTGGCCGAGGCGGTCGTAAGGCGTGCCGAGGAAGATGGCATCGCGATCCCGGCCGCCTCGGGTGAGGAGACCTTCTCCGGCAAGGGGGTCGTAGCCACCGTCGGCGGGAGCAGGGTGCTGGTGGGCAATGCCCTCTTCCTCGAGGAGCAGGGGGTCGACGTGACCCCTACCAGGGTCAGCCTCGAGTCCCTCCAGGCCCAGGGGAAGACGGTGATCCTCGTCGCCATCGACGGCGCCGCGGCCGGCTCGATCGCCATAGCGGACTCCATCCGCGGCTCATCGTCGCGGGCCATCAAGGAGCTCGACGGGATGGGCGTGGAGACGGTGATGATAACCGGCGACAACGCCAAGACCGCCGAGGCCGTGGCGGGCCAGTTGGGGATCGAGCGGGTGCTGGCCGAGGTGCTGCCCCAGGACAAGGCGGGAGAGGTCAAGGCCCTCCAGCAGAGGGGCGAGGTGGTGGCCTTCGTCGGTGACGGCATCAACGACGCCCCCGCCATGGCCCAGTCCAACGTGGGCATAGCAATAGGGAGCGGCACGGATGTGGCCGTGGAGAGCGGCGATATCGTCCTCATGCGCGACGACCCCCTGGATGCCGTGGCCGCGGTGCAGATGTCCCGCAAGGTCATGCGCCGCATCAAGGAGAACATATTCTGGGCCTTCGCCTACAACACCGCCCTCATCCCGGTGGCCGCGGGCCTGCTCTACCCCGCCTTCGGCATCATGTTCAGGCCCGAGCTGGCGGGTCTGGCCATGGCGATGAGCTCCGTTACCGTGATCTCGTTATCCCTCATGTTGAGGAAGTACACCCCGCCCGTGAGGCGAGAGGATAAGAGGTGAAGCAAATGGCAGTGGACCCGATATGCAAGATGGACGTCGACCCCGGGACGGCCCGGTGGTCGTCGGAGCACGACGGAAAGATGTACTACTTCTGCGCCCCCGGCTGCAAGGCGATGTTCGACCAGGACCCGGTCAAGTGGGCCGGCCAGGGAGCCGAGACCCACGCTGGCCACGGCCACGGCCATGGCTGCTGCGGTGGCCATTGAGGGCCGCCCTATCGCCCGTGAGAACCGGGTAAGAACAGTTAAGTCCCGCAGCGTCACAAGAAGGGACCCCTGGTAGCATGGCCTTCAAGATGTTCGGCCGTAGGCGTGACCGCCGGAAGATCGACGCGGACCTCATCGAGATGGGGCCGGTCAAGGAGGAGCCCCCCAAGGACCCGCCCCCGCCCGGGCAACCGGTCCCCTTCGAGGCCAGCCTCTGGCTCAAGGAGGAGGGCGAGGGCGGTTCGGTCTACCAGCGCGGCGCGGCTGACATGGCCTCCCCGAAGGAAGTGGAGCGGGAGCACGAGCTGGGCAAGTTGATCGAGCCCGAGGAGGTTCACATTCTCCAGATCCCGGACCAGGAGAGGGCACCACCGGCGCCCAGCATCGCGTGCCCGGGCTGCGGTTTCTCCATGACGATGCCCTGGGGACGACCCGTTGTCGTCACCTGCTCCAAGTGCGGGACCACCAGGACCATCCGGTAGGGTCTGCATCCCTGGGATCGATCCATGCGGTCACGGACCCGAGGTTCTACAACCTAAATCAGAAGAACCCGAACATCATGCTCGCTAAGAGTAGGTTGACCGCTAGGATGACAACTGCCAGGATGATGCCCACAATGCCGAGCTTGACCCCGGTATCAGCCTTCAAGAGCCCCTTCTGTTTGTCCTGAGTGCCCAGGTAGACCGCGACAACGCCCAGGATGAGACCGATGACGCCCATGAACAAGGCCATCACGATGGATATGATGCCCAGGTAGTAGGCGGTGGACGTGGGGACCCGCCCGTAGGGTGGAGGATACATGCCCGGCGGATACGGTTGGGCGTACGGGGGTGGAGGCTGTCCGTACGGCGGCGGCGGTGGTTGCCCGTAGGCCGGTGGAGGTTGCCCGTAGGCCGGTGGAGGCTGCTGCCCGTAGGCCGGTGGAGGCTGCTGTCCGTAGGCTGGCGGAGGAGGCTGTCCGAAGGACGGCGGGGGTTGCTGGGAGGACTCTGCGGGCGGGCTCATGGATGCGGGCTCGTATGATTCGGGGGGAAGTGGCGCACCGCAGTTGGGGCAGTAGATCCCGTCGCCGTAGGTCCCGCAGGATTTGCAGTTGGTCATGTCGTTCGAACCTCCAGTGCGACCCGTGGAAGGTCCCCGGGCCTACCATGTGGAATATTCCTATCGTCTAATATCGTTTCGGGCAGATCGGTCACCGAACCCCATATCTGCCCGGACCGGGATATCCCTCCCAGAGGGTGGTCGACATGACCGAGTTCGAGTTCCGTACGCTGGCAGACTCGACGGACGGGGAGGTCTACGACGCCTTCTGCGAGGCATTCTCCGATTACCTGGTGCAGATGGACATGCGTCCCGGTAGGTTCAAGGCCATGAACCTGAGGAGGGGATACGACCCGCGCATCTCCATGGGCGCCTTCCATGGCGACCGGCTGGTGGGCTTCATCCTCAATGGCCTCCGCAAGTGGGATGGGCGGCCCACCGCCTACGATGCCGGCACCGGGGTGGTCCCGGAGTTCCGAAAGAAGGGCATCACCACCAACCTCTTCGGGAAACTGCTGGACATCCTGAAGGCCGAGGATGTGGAGGTCTACCTGCTGGAGGTCATCAAGGAGAACGACCCCGCCCGGGAGCTGTACCTCAAGCAGGGCCTCCAGATATCCCGGGGCTTCTCGTGCCACCTGGCCCGGAGGGAGGACCTCAGGACCGGGGGTGAATGCCCAGCCTCCATCGAGGAGGCATCCGTCACTGACCTGGACTGGGACGCGCTCCGCCGAATGTGGGACTTCCCGCCCTCGTGGCAGAACTCCATCGACTCGGTCATGGCCGTCCCGGACACCTTCGCCGTCGTCACCGCCCACGTGGGCGAGGACCTGGCGGGCTACGGCATCATCGAGGCCGGGTCCGGGGACATCCCCCAGATAGCCGTCGCGCCGGACCACCGGGGCAAGGGCATCGGCAGGTGCATGCTGGCCAGGTTGGCCGCCTTCACCACCTCCGACAGGTTCGTCATGATCAACGTGGAGGAGGGCAGCGGTCCCACGGGGGAGTTCGCGGAGGCCGTGGGCATGGGCCATTACACCGCCCAGCACGAGATGACGCTGGAGCTGTGACCATCGCGGAGGAGCGCGGCGCACCATCTCCCAACGATTATATATCCCCAGCCACCATAGTCGCCAGCATCCGGGTTGAGGTGACTGATTGAAGAGGTCCTGGTCAATTGGCATCATGGCGTTCGTCGTCCTACTCCTAGCGATGCTGGCATCCGCGGGGGATGGCGAGGCCGCGGAGCTGGGTGTGGACCTGCAGCTCACGGACCCCGTGGCCATCAAACCCTTCGAGCCCCCGATGCCGGTCGTGTTCAACTTCACGGTGGAGCATACCGGCACTGCCCTGACGGAGTGGGTGAACATACGGGTCCTCAACGAATCATCATCA
>JAUVEQ010000220.1 GCA_030594725.1 Methanobacteriota archaeon | reverse complement strand
AAGGACACCGGCACCTTCCTCAAGGATCACGGGGCCAAGCCCAAGGCCGCGCCCAAGAGGACCGTAGCGCCCGCGGCGGGTAGGGAGGAGCTCCTCGCCAAGCTGGAGGAGCGCTTCATCCTGGGCGAGATCTCGGAAGAGGCCTACATGGAGCTCAAGGAGAAGTACGGCTAGTGGGCCCTCGCCCATGGCACCAACGTGCCATGGCCTCGGGAGGACAGGGTCGGGACAGTAAACCATATGTCAGCTGATGCTAGATGGGGGTGCGAGGTGTTGCAATGGAACCCGTCAAGATAAAGAGGCCCACCCAGGAGGAGCTGGACGAGATGGGGATCGAGGACTGGCCCATCTGGGAGAAGGAGGTGAGCGAGTTCCCCTGGTTCTACTCCGAGCCCGAGACCTTCTACGTGCTCGAGGGCAAGGTCAGGGTGGAGCTGGACGAGGGCGAGCCCGTGGAGTTCGGAAAGGGCGACCTGGTGACCTTCCCCGAGGGCACGGGGTGCACCTGGATCGTGCAAGAGCCCATCCGGAAGCACTACCGGTTCGGATAGGGGCGACGACATCGACGACGTGAAGCGGAGGAGATATCGGAGCAGAGGGCCAATCGCCCGAGGCGGAGCCTCGGGAGGATCGGTCCGTATGCGACGGTCTTCCGGGAACAGGTCCGGAGGACCGGATCGACGAAGTAGCAAGGGAACGGGCATTCGTTTGGGAACCGTATTGCGTATTTTTAATGATATTTGCGCATTATACTGCGAGAATCCCTCCACTGGAAATATGATGGCCCCAATTATGTTCATTATGAAGGGAAACTATTTCAAGTAGTTTACTCATATACTTAACGATGCGGAGGGAAGCCATCGTCGAGATAATAAGGGAGTCCCAGCAACGGCCGTTGCCCGACATTGTAGATCGGACCCTGAAGGTGCGCATCCCACGGTCCGGTAGGGCCGTCACCATAATCGGGCCTAGGAGGGCTGGGAAGACCTACTTCCTGTACCAACAGATCAAGTCGATAAGGGAGCAGGGGGACGAGGGAAGGGTCCTCTACGTCAACCTGGAGGATGACAGGCTCCTGAACGTCCAGCTTGAGGACATGGACATGTTCCTCAGGACGTTCCGGGAGATCGACCCCGAGAGTGCCTCTGCGAAGACCTACCTGTTCCTCGATGAGGTGCAGGTGGTGGAAGGGTGGGAGCGATACGTCAGGAGGGTCATGGACAACGAGGATGTCCAGGTGTTCCTCACCGGTTCCTCGTCGCGCCTTCTCGCCAAGGAGGTGGCCACGATGATGAGGGGCAGGAGCCTCACGTACACCATACTGCCCTTCGGGTTCGGGGAGTTCCTCGATGCCAGGGGTGCGGCCTTCGGCGACCACCTGTCACCCGGGGACCGGTCCCGAATGCTGGCATACCTGCGCGAGTTCATGACCTACGGGGGCTTCCCCGAGGTGGTCCTTGAGGAAGCAGAGGATCCCAAGCTTAGGATGTTGAGGGAGTATGTCGACGTTATGTTGATGAGGGATGTGGTCGAGAGGCATGGGCTGAGGAACATCATGGCCCTGCGGACCCTGCTCAGCAGGCTCATCTCGTCGATGGGCACCGAGTTCTCCATCAACAAGGTGGCCGGTTCCCTGAGGTCCCAGGGCATCAAGGTGAGCAAGAACACCCTGTACGATTACTTCGGTCACCTGGAGGACGCCTTCGCCATACTGCCCGTCAGGCGGTTCAGCTACAAGCTGAGGGAGATCCAGCAGAGCCTGCCCAAGGTCTACCCCGTGGATACCGGTCTGGTCACCCAGAGCGAGGGACGCTTCTCGGATGACCTGGGCCGATTCATGGAGGGGGTCGTGGCCATAGAGCTCCACAGACGACGCGCGGCCGACCCCCTCATGGAGATATACTACTGGAAGGACGACCACGGCAAGGAGGTCGACTTCGTGATCAAGGAGGGCAAGAGGGTGACGCGCCTGATCCAGGTCTGCTACGACCTGGAGGCCCTGGACACGAGGGACAGGGAGGTGAAGGCACTCCTGAAGTCCAGCAAGGACCTGGGATGCAAGGACCTGACCATCATCACTTGGGACCGCGAGGAGGAGGCGCTCATGGACGGCGGGACCATCGAGGCGATCCCCCTCTGGAAATGGCTCACTGGGAGAAAGAAGTGAGCGAGTTCCCATGGTCCTACTCCGAGCCCGAGACCTTCTACTTGCTCGAGGACAGGATGAAGGGGAATAATTAGAAGCCTGCGGAGGGGCCAATGATGAGGGCGACCTGGCGACCGATACCGATTTCAACGCCTGGGCTCCATACGCCGACCGGGTCGTGACCAGTTGAGCATGAGGGACGAGGCCAAGCGGATCGAGAAGGACAAGCACCGGCGCCGCGCCCTCATCCTCAACGTGGTCTTCACGGGCCTGGCCCTGGTGTTCATCGCCTTCCTCCTGGTGATGGCCACCCACTGGCCCAAGACGCTGGTCGAGGAGGAGGGCGTCCGCGGCACCTGGAGCGGCGACGTGGAGACCGAGTGGGACACCATATCCATCGCCCACGGCCTGGACCTGTCCGGCAACACCACGATGGTCTGGTCCGTCAACAGGGGGCCCGACAACGAGACGGTGGAGGAGGGCGTCCATACGAGCTCTGACGACCAGCTGATCATCGTGGACCTGGGCGACACGGGTGGGTACACCGTGCACCTGGACCCCGAGGGGCGGAACAACGCCAAGCCCTACGACGTCCGGGTGAAGGAGCACTACGTCAGCCCCGTCACGGTGGAGGTGTTGTATTACACCGCCGCTGCCGTGCTGGCCTTCGTGGTGGGCATCATAGGCCTCGTCTTCCTGTTCTCCGACAGACGGAAGTTCTACGAGGAGTACAAGCTGACCTGGTGGGTGACCGGACCCCTGCTGGGCATGTCGGCCATCGTGGTGCTCGTTCTTCCCTGGTTGTGAGGGCGGGGGCGGGCGACGCGGCGTTCCCGTCCTCCCTACCCCGGGAGGACGGTCACGGGGATAGGTTCACTATCAGGGTCTTTAGATGTTCATTGATCCTATTGGACTCTGGCGATGTCGAACATGTCGAAGGGCCGTCGGGACCGTATCTCAACGACGTTTTCTCGAGAGGACGAGGGCAACTGCCAGGGACACCAGGACGATGACGGTCCCAAACCCGGGTGACTCGTCATCGTCATCCTTCTTGGGCTTCTCGACGAGCACCTCGATGGTCCTCACCGTCACCCCTCCCTCGGAGTCCGTCACCGTCAGGGTCACCGTGTATGTTCCCGGCTCCAAGTAGATGTGCTTGGAGGCCTCCCAGGTGCTGATCCCGCCGTCGCCGAAGTCCCAGAGGAACGTCAGGGTGTCCCCGTCCTCGTCGGATATGCTTGCGTCGAAGTACACGGTGTCCCCCTTGACCGCCACAAGTGTGGGGTCGATCTCGACCACCGGGAGACTGTTAGCGTGGACCTCTATGGTCATGGTACCCACTGTGGACCCTCCCCTGGCGTCCGTGACCGTGAGGGTCACCTCGTAGGTCCCTGGAGCATCGTAGACGTAGGTCAGACCCCCCGCATTTAACACGGGTCTCCCGCCGTCCATATCCCAAAGCAGGTCCAGGGCGTCGCCCTCCGCGTCCCCGGGGGTGGCCGTGAAGGTCAGCGGGTGGCCGACCCTGTACCGGGGCGGGATTCCCTCACCGCCGGCGACAATGATAGCGAACGAGGGCGGGGTGTTGGGTTCCACGTGCTGGGTGAACTCCACGTGGTCCCCCTCGATCTCGAAGCGGACCGTGAGGTCGCCGGGCTCCACGACCCATGTGAACGTCACGTCCACGGGGGAGTAGACGTTCACGGTGATGGTCTCGATGGCCTTCTCGACGCCGTCCAGCAGGAAGACCACCTCTAAGCCCTGGACGTTGGCCTCGCCGTCGTTGTCGACGGTGACCTCGTACGTCATCAAGTCCCCCTCGATGGGCGCCTCTATCGAGGCGCTCCACGTGTCGATGAAGGGGTGGGGCAGGTACGGTTTGACCAGAATGGAGATGTTGATGCTGTCGGTGCCACCGAACTCGTCGGTGACGTTCAGCGTTATCACGTGGCTGCCCTCCGAGAGCAGCTTGTCGATGGCCCACTGGTCGCTGAGCAGGCCATCCAGGTCGGAGGTCCAGGAGTACTCCAGGTCGTCCCCCTCGGGGTCCGAGCTCCCCAACGAGGAGAATGGGATGTAGTCGTCGGGAGCGTACCGGACACCGTCCCCCGGGGCCGACATGACGGCGGTGGGGTCCAGGTTGTATACCAAGGGTCCCTCCAGGTGACCCGTGGGCGGGAACCGCACCTCTGCCTTGCCATCGGAGAACAGGAAGTAGTACTGGTGAGTGCCCAGGTCCAAGGGCGTCGAGTAGCTGAATGTTACCCCTTTGGACCAATCGGTGCCGCTACCGGTCATGACCATGGGCACGGCGTCCAGGTACAGGTACGACGTTGCCGTGGCGTCATTGTCAGGGTCGGTGTAGTTGATGGTGAACTCGTACGTGTCCATGCGGGTCCCGGCCGCGGGACCGGAACGGGGTCCGTCCAGGACGGGCTCCCTGTTGGGCACCGCCACGACCGGACCACTGAGCCTGTTCGGAACGTCGGTGACGGCCGGGAGCCGAACGGGGTCCGTACCGTCCGAGAAGACGAAGTGGTACTCGTGGTCGTCGCCAGCTGACAGTTGGGTCTCGAAATAGAAGGTGACCCAATCGTCCCAAGGCCCCGAGGAGGCGGTCGTCATGTCGTGGGAGTAGGTATCGATATGGATCTGTGCGGTGGTGGGAGGAAGGTCTTCAACGTCCTTGTACATCACCTCGAACCGGAATACGGTAGTGGTGTCGCCGCTCGAGGGGGTGAAGGTCGGTCCCGAGAGGACTGGAGGGGCGTTGGGCACGGCCACCCAGCTGTCCGAGGAGCTCATGTCGCCCCACGTATCGGGCTCGTTGAGATCGCTGGCGGGAGGCCAGACGTCGCCCTCGCTGGTGGTGAAGAGGTATAGGAGCGTCCCCAGGGTGCTGGGGGTCCCTGACGTTATGCCCAGGAAGGAGAACGAAATGGAGAACTCCCTCACGTTGGGGTAGCCCGTGTCGGCGTCCCATCCGGTGATGGTGGTGGTCCACCCCGACCAGGCGGAGCCGGTACCCGTCCTCTCCATCAGGGCAGTGGAGGCGTGGAGGCAGACATCGTCGGTCCCGGGCGACGTTCCGGCGTCGTGGTCCTTGTCCAGGTAGACCTCGGCCATCTGGCCGGAGCTGTACACGAAGGCCAGGTACACGTACTCACCGTCGTGCTTGAAGTACACGGACCCGTTGGTGCCCTCAACGCTGATGTTCACGTGGCCC
>JAUVEQ010000111.1 GCA_030594725.1 Methanobacteriota archaeon | reverse complement strand
CTTCGAGTCCCTGGCCCAGCGTCGATGTGCCGAGGCCTTCGCCAACGACCTTGTGGGCCCCGACGGTATCTTCGTCAACGTCCAGCCCCTGTCGGGTGCAGCGGCCAACAACGCGGTGTACATGGCCGTGGCCGACCCTGGCGATTCGGTGATGGGCATGGCCCTGGACTCCGGCGGTCATCTGTCCCACGGCAGCCCGGTGAACCGCAGCGGCAAGTACCACATGGCGTTCCCCTACACCGTGGACCCTCAGACCGGCCTGCTCAACTACGACATCATAAACGAACTGGCCCAGGAGGTCAGGCCCAAGCTGATCATAGCTGGCTACTCCGCCTACCCGCGGGACATCGACTGGAAGGCCTTCAAGGAGATCTCCGAGGACGTGGGCGCGACCCTGCTGGCGGACATCGCCCACCCGGCCGGTCTGGTGGCGGCAGGGGAGTTCCCCAGCCCCGTGGGCATCGCCGACGTGATCACCTTCACGACCCACAAGACCATGTGCGGCCCCCGCGGCGCGGTGATCATGACCACCGATGCCGACCTGGCCCATGACATGGACATGGCAGTGTTCCCGGGCGAGCAGGGGGGCCCCCACGAGAACGTGATCGCTGCAAAGGCGGTGGCCTTCGAGATCGCCAAGTCAGAGAGCTTCCGGCAGATGCAGCGCCAGGTCAAGGTCAACGCCCGCCTGATGGGCGAGACCTTCGAGGCCCAGGGCCTTGCCCTGGCCTATGGAGGCACCGACTGTCACTACGTGATGCTCGACCTCACCAAGGTGCCATCGCCCACCAGGGAGACCCTGAGAGGCGAGATAGTCTCCCGGATACTGGATATGTGCGGCATCACCCTCAACAAGAACACCAAGGCGGGGGACGACAGCGCCGTACACCCCACCGCCATACGCATCGGTACGACCTTCATGACCCAGCAGGGCTGGGGCGAGGAAGAGTTCATCCGCCTCGCGAACATCATCGCCGAGCTGCTGAAGGACATCCACCCTTACCACTACAACGGCGCCTTCAAGCCCGTTGGCCGCGGGAAGGTGGACATGATGACCTTCGAACGGTCCAAGCGGGACGTGGAGCAACTGATGCGTGAGAGCGGAATACTGGCCTCGGGCGAGGCACTGACCGGCTACCCGCATTACTTCCGGGTGTCCGGGACGCCCACCGGAAAGAAGCTGCCCCTGGCCCACGGCCACATGGCCTCGGGCAACGGGCTTCTTGCCGTGGACGCCAGCGCCCACGGGGTCATCGAGGTCGTGGGCGCCCGCGCCCGTCAGTTCATCCAGGCCGCGGTCACGGCGAACACATGGCGCTTGAAGACCCACCAGTCCGCGCGGGCCTACGTCCTGGACGCCGATGGCAACGTGCTGGACGATGTGGTCGTCATACGCGAGGAGAGGGACGAGCGCGACAGGGAGCGCTTCCTGGTCCTCACCCACAACCAGGGCCACGACAGGGTGCTCGGATGGTTCCGGTACCTCTCCGACTCCTACGTGATCGCCGACAGGGAGGACCTCCACCTGAAGGTGGACGGTCCCGTTGTCGTCGATGACCTGTCCGACCCCGCCCGCCGCAGGGTCGTTCTCATGGCCTTGAAGGGCAAGGGGGCGGTCAAGGCCCTCTCCAAGTACATGGGCTCCCGGGGCCTCGACATGGGCGAGGCCATGACCGCCAGGATCGGTGAGGACGAGACCCTCGTCAACAGGTCCACCTGGGGCGGCGCGGACGGACTGGAGATCGTGGTCTCGATCGACAACTCCAGGAACGTGTGGGATGCCCTGCTGGGCTCCGGCGCCGTTCCCGCCAGGAGCGACACCATCTCCAGCGAGACCCCCAACCTCAGGGACGCGCCGGCGGGCATGATCGAGATGCGCAAGCCCTACTTCGTGGGGCAGGGACCAGTGTACGAGCTTCTAAACCCCGGGTCGGACAAGGAGCCATGGACGTGGAGCGACCCCGACCTCGAGCCCAGGAAGAGCTGTCTCTACGACTGGCACGTCGAGCACTCCAAGACCATCGTGCCCTTCGCTGGCTGGCTCATGCCGGTCTGGTACACCAAGATCTCCGAGGAGCACGCGGCCGTCAGGAACACCGCGGGCCTTTTCGACGTCAGTCACATGGGCGTATTCGGCGTTCGCGGCCCCGACGCCGAACGGTTCTTGGATATCCTAACGTCCTTCTACGTCCCGCTCCTGGGACCCGGGGACGCCTCCTACTCCTACCTGTTGGGCCCCAATGGAGTGCCCATCGACGACATCTTCATCTATCGGCTGGCCGAGGAGGAGTTCATGGTGGTGGTGAACGCCGCCAACGCGGAGAAGAACTGGGACTGGCTCAAGGCGGTCATCGAGCGGCGGGTCGTCATCGACGACAAGCGGCCGTGGGTGGAGATCGACGCCCGGGACTTCCAGCTCATGGACCTCAAGAACCCCAATGCGGGAAGGGACCAGCGTGTTGACATCAGCCTCCAGGGCCCGAGGTCCCAGGACATCCTGATGGAGTGCGTGGTCGACGAGCAGATGGTCCAGGCCATCAAGGACCTGGGTCGAGGCAAGTTGATCATGGGTCCCATGGCCGGGGTCAACGTCATCGTGAGCCGCACTGGCTACACCGGAGAGGAGCTGGGTTACGAGCTCTACGTGCACCCTGATGAGGCCCTGCAGCTGTGGGAGACGATCCTCAAGGAGGGCGAACAGTTCGGTGTCGTGCCCGCCGGCCTGGGCGCCCGTGACTCCACCCGCACCGAGGCGGGCTTCCCGCTGTACGGCCATGAGCTGGCGGGGGACCTTGACCTGTGCCCCCTGGATGCGGGATACCCCCAGTTCGTGCGCATGCACAAACCCTTCTTCATCGGCAGGGGCGGACAGGCGGAGAGGGACCTGGTCCGCAAGTCCAGCATCGTCCGTTTCCGCATGGTGCGCAGAGGCATTCCCGTGGTCAAGCCCGGCTCCCCCGTTACCAGCCGTCACGGGCACGTGGTCGGGCACGTTACCAGTTGCGCCACCATCGCCGACGGTTCACAGGTGGGCCTGGCCTATGTCCACGACCGGTTCAAGGAGGAGGGCACCCGCTTGAACGTCTTCGTGCCCCCCAGGGGCAAGGGCCCAGAGCCGAAGCACGTGACCGACCTCAAGGTGGGGGACAAGATGCCACATCCCGAAGAGGCGGTGGTGATCCCCCGGTTCATGATACCTGGTGAGGACCGCGAGGATGCCGAATAGGGCGGATTTGGGCTCCCCATAATCTAAATAAGCAGGGAAGGCTTTTCCAGCGACCGGCAGGGTGGTCACATGAGCAAGGTCGAATCAGGCTACTTCTACACAAAGAACCACGAGTGGATCAAGGTCGAGGGCGACCGGGTCCGCGTGGGCATCTCAGATTACGCTCAGGACGCGCTGAGCGACATAGTCTACGTTGAGCTTCCAGCCCCCGGTGATCACTTCGAGAGGGACGACCCAATGGGCGTGGTGGAATCCGTCAAGTCCGCCTCGGACGTCTACAGTCCAGTGGCGGGCACCGTGGAGGAGGTCAACGAGGCGCTCCTCGATTCCCCCGAGACAGTCAACGTGGAGCCCTACGGTTCCGGGTGGCTCGTGTTGATACGCTCCGAGGGTCCGGTCGAGGACCTGATGGACGCCCACGCGTACGAGGCCTTCCTGGAGACCCTACACTAGGTCCCGGTCCCGATCGTCCCCTGGTGGTCGAAGGTCGGGGATGCCGTCCAGGATATCGTATACCTTACCGCAGGTCGTGCATGTCAGGTTGCCGCGGAGCACCTCTCCCGACCGGGGGTCCTCCTCCTCGACATCAAGGTCCAGTCCATCCTTGCACACGGGGCAGGCCAGGATCGCAATGAGCTCCCTGTTCATGGGGAGGGAAAGGCCTGGAGGATGGGTAAAGGTTGCGGCCCGCGAGATCGTATCACATCATGCCGTTCCAGCAGTTGCCGCAGTCGTCCCAGTTCAGGAAGGGCGGGAGGGCCACCAGCAGGTCGATGAGGAAGCCGCGCATGCGCTTTACCAGCTCCACGGACTGCTGCATCTCGATGATGGGATAGACTCCGGTGGCCCAGTTGTACGGGATCACGATGGGCTGGTAGCAGAGACCCTTCTCCCTCGCCAGCTTGGCCTCGGTGGCCACCGTCATCGACATAAGGTCCGCGCCCATGGTCTTGTACCACGCCGCCTCCGCGGGTGTCGGCTGGGCCGGACCCGAGACGTTCAGCACCTTGACGTCGCGTCTGAGGGGCGTGCCCAGGGACCTGGCAACGTGGTCGATGGCGGCCCTGAGCCTCGGGCAGAACGGGTCGGTCATGTCGGCGTAGTAGATGCCTTCCCGCGCACCGGCGTAGAAGGTGTGGCTACGGCCCGACAGGTCCACGAAGTCCTTGGGCATGGCCAGCGTGCCCGGTGGGGCGGCGTCCGACAGGGACCGGACCGTCGATGTGGCGATCACCTTGTCCACCCCGACGTCGGCAAGGGCCCACATGTTGGTGAGGTAGGGCACCTTGTGGGGGGGGACCTTGGTGTGGCCGTGGCGTGGAATGAATGCAACTGGCGCCTTGTTGAGCTCACCGATGGTGACGGTGATGGCGCCGTAGGGGGTGGTGACCACCCGGTCCTCCTCGAGCTGGAACTCCTCGAAGACCGTGGCCACCCGCGAGCCGGCGATAATACCTAACAAAAACTGCCTCCGGGTACCACCACTATTTAACGTGGGCACTAATAAGAGTTTCCGGCCAACAGAAAAACCATATTTATGGTCAAAACCTCCTAGATGGTGAGAACCAGCACTGGGAATCCACTCGTGAGCTTTATAAAGGCCGGCTCCGGTTGTAAGGGATACGATGGAGGCATGTCCAATGGAACCCTCAAAGGATTACGTCATCGCCCCCGACGGGGAGATCGTGAAGGTCTCGGACGGCAACTACGAGTACACCGGGATGTACGTCGTGGATTGAATCCCCACGGGCCTGTGGCCCAAAGAGGACATGCAGCTCATTCTTCTGGCAACGTGACGTCAAGCGCTGCCTCCAGGGTCTTCCGCAGCCCGATGACCGTATCGTAGGAACCAAGGTCCTGGAGGTCGACCCAGGCGTGCTCGGTGTGTTCCCAGTCCAGGACGACCTCGACCCCCAGGTCGTCGAAGAGGAAGGGATGGACCATCCAGATTGTGTCGTGGGCGGTGTCGTCGAAGACCAGTGGCTCCGCCTTCCTCACCAGACGGACCTGGTCCTGCCTGGCAGAGATCTCCTCCTGCATCTCCTTGTAGGCGGTCTCGATCGGCGTCTCCTCCGGCTCCACGTAGCCGGAGACCCCCGCCCACTTCTCCTTGTTCGTCCTCACACCGGAGGAACGCTTCAGGATGAGCACCTGGTCGCCTCTGCGGAGTATGCACGTGACGACATGGATGGTCTCGGCCACTTGCCATCCCCCCTACTCGGGGCTGAGCAGGTCCTCCAGGCGAGGTTTGGGCTTGCGCTCCTTCCTGGGCTGGCCAACGTCCAGCGGGGCGGTGGCCTCCCAGTCCCCACCCTGGGCTGGTCCGTCCGTCTTCTGTTTGGGGTTCACGTTCTTCTTGGGCAGGCTGCGGGTGAACTCCCCGTCGGTGTCCCTGTCGATGGCCTCCATCCTTCCCACGTCGCGGCGGGCCACCTTGCCCACCCTGTCATCGTGGGCGGAACGGGAGGCGAGCCTCCCCGCCAGTGCCTCGGGCTCGTCGGTGGCTGCTGAGGCCCGCTGGGCCTCGGAGAGCCTGTGGAGCTCGTCCAGGGCGTTGGTCGTGGATGGTATGGATGATGGTTGAACCTGCGTTCGCGAGGGCGATGGTCGGGCTGGCGCCTTGGGCGGCACGGTGCGGCTCCTGGGCGGTGTCGTTGGCGAGCTCGCGGCCGCCTGCTTCTTGGCCTCCGCCTCCCGCTTCAGGGCCTCGATGATGTCGTCCCCGGGTTCCCCGTTCCGGTCGACGGCCGGCCTGGTGGCGATCTCCGCGGGGTTGGCCTGGACGTTCCCGAAGCCGTACTTGGTCAGTATGGCCTTGTACAGCCCCACGATGTCCCGGAGGGACACCTGCATCTGGGTGACGGACTCATGGATCTCCCGGACCTCGCTGTGGATGGCGTAAGAATCCGTGGCAAGCTTCTCCACCCGCTTGTCCATGGATTCGATGTCATCCTCGATGGAGGAGATGCGGATGTTGGTCCTCGCCTCCGTCTCCTCCTGCTGCCTCTCGTGCTCGGACTGGAGGGTATCGTACTTGTCCTCCAGATCGTCGTACTTCGACCGGAGCTCCTCCTGGTCCTTCTTCGACCTGCGGGAGAACGTCTCAATCACCTCTGGCCTTGCGCACGATGACCTCTCCCCTGTCGCCGTCGACGGTCACCCGATCGCCCGTCTCGATGACCTCGATGTCCACCTCGTCGACGAGGGGGATCTTGGCCAGGATGGCTCCCGTGGCCACGATGGTCTCCGTCTGTCGGTTCACGATCGCCGCCGGGGCCTTGCCGTTGGCCTGGAGGCCGTATATGACGTAGGAGCCCACGGTGGAGCCTTTCCCCCTGGGGAAGACAAGCACCTTGTTGCGAACGGTGCGGTTGTACGCGCCCGTCCCCCTGTCCTTTATCCGACCAGACTCCGGGTCGACACCCCCGAGGAACGAAAGGTTGGAGTCCAGCACCAGGGCCTTGCCTGAACCGACACCCCTTGATATCTGGCGTCCGGAGAGGTGGATCTCATCTACATCCAGCTCACCATTCTTATCTTCTGTCAAGGTCCCGGGCTCCTGGGCGTCGAATAAGGCCCTACACGGTTTAAAAGGCTTGTCCTGCAGGAAGGGGTGGCTCACTCCTCGACCATGAGGGACAGGAGCATGGGCGTGCTCCGGTAGAGCACCTTCTGGCTGCAGAATGCGTCCAGTGGCAGGTACGAGGCCGCCTTGCCTGAGTTGGTGGCCGATATCGATGCCACCTCCTCGATGGGGGCGACCACCATGCAGGTGTCCACCAGCACCATCCCGAACTCCTCGATGATCTTCACTGCCTCGGGGGCCCGCTTCCGGACCTCCTTGCTGGTGCACAGCCAGAGGTCCGGGGCGTCGGTCCGCTTGCGCTTGCCCCGGAGGAACTCGGCCACCTCCTCCAGCTCGTCGATGGACAGGTGAGGGCATCCCAGGGTGATCAGGTCCACTTCCTGCTCCTTGGTGGTGGTGGACAGGGACCGGGTGGCATCCGCCAGCTGCTCCGGGCCCACGGAGAGCACTTCCAGGCCGGGCTCGGGTGCCAGGCCCGCCTTGGCCTCGGGGGTGACGTCCGTGACGTGGAACAGTGGGATGGCACCGCTGGCGGCCATGGCGGCCCCCAGGGTCTTCAACTCGTCCTGGGTAGGCAGGATGCCATGAAAATAGGGGATGGCGTTCCCCAGCTCCCTGCCCACCAGCACGCCCAATGCGCCGTAGTCGACATTGGTCTCCCCGGGGTCCACCCGGACGATGGCCGTCGGGACCCGGTTCCGGGGCAGGTGCAGCCCGTACCTCGGGGTCTTGCCCACGATCGCCGCCGCCAGGGCGCTGGGCCCCCCCTCCCGGTTGGTGCGGGCGCCGAGCACGGAGTTGCAGTAGCTGACGGCGTTGCTCTCCGACCAGGCCACGTGTTCCCCGAAGGCCGGTGACCTTCCGATGAGGTAGGGGGTGCAGGTGCACGTCAGTTCCACCCCCATGCGGTTGTACGCCCGGAGGATGGACCGCTGCTTGGCCGCGAACGCCTCGGGCACGCCCATCTCCTCCCAGCGGTTGGGGTCCATTCCCGCAGGGTTGAGCATCGATGGGACCGAGACGACGCTCGTCCGGGAGATGTCCCGGAGCCAGTTGAGGCCCGCCTCGCCGATGGTCTTGTACGACACGCCCGCGATTTGGGTAGAACCGATGGGGACCAGGTCTTCCGCGCCGAAGATGTTGCCGAGACCGACCAGCAGCTCCATCGCCCACTGACGGCCCTCGCCACCCTCTCCGTCAAGTATCGACTGCTCCTCGTCGGTTATGAGCATTCGCTGGGCTCAGCGTCGTTCATGGGCATAAGGATTGTGCCTTGGTCGCCTACCGGCGGCGAGGCCGGGGCGCTCCCGTTGCAGAGGAGCCTTGATACTGCGGCGGGGCTCCCTTCGGCGGGGGACCCGCACCGGAGGGGGGACGGCCTGGCATCGGGGTCCTGTCGGGGGAATGGGGCGGCCCACCCGGTGGAGGGTGGCCCTTCTTCATCGCCTTCTTCTGGGCCCTGGTCATCTTGGGTTTCTTGGCCTTC
>JAUVEQ010000162.1 GCA_030594725.1 Methanobacteriota archaeon | reverse complement strand
CCCAGCTTGCCCTTGTTGGGAGTGCCGTCCAGGTCGATCATGACCTGGTCGATGGCCCTCTGGTCCAGAGCGTCCTCCATCTTGAGGGCATCGGCGATGGGTCCGTTCACGTTGTCCAGCGCCTCGGAGACCGACATGCCGAAGAAGCAGGTCATGTCCCCGTCCCGAAGCTCCAGGGCCTCGTGGGCTCCCGTGCTGGCTCCCGACGGCACGGCGGAGCGGCCCCGGGCACCGATCTCCAGGACCACGTCCACCGAGACCGTGGGATTCCCGCGAGAATCCAGTATCCACCTTCCGTGGACCGATCTGATGTCCGTTGGCCCTGGCATATCCACCGGAAGGTGGTGGTCGGTTCATAAAGTTTGTTGATGCCTCGGTTCGCCTCGCGGCGGACTCACCTATGTCTATGTGATCGGGGAGCTCTCCCGGATCCGGGAGGCCCGGGCACCACTTGATGCGATGGGACCCTCTAGAGGGATCCGGCGGCCCGTTTCCTCGAAAGATAGATATACTCCGGGCGTCCAAAGCTTTGCTCCCCCGGGAGGAATGCAGACGCTTGCCTTTCCAGGGGGCAGATTCCGGCCAGGCTCGTCGGAAACCTTAAGTACCACATCCTGTATTGTGGGAGAGCCTCGTAAGAGGTACAACCATGCACCCGGCGATGGTCGCGCATCGTCGGCGAAGTGGCACAGGTCTGAGCCGGCAAGGGAACTGGTCGGCGCTGACGGCTGATGACTGCCTGATCATACGCATCCCAGACGATTGTGTAGCCAGCACTCTGCAAATCCATGCCACCTGAGGGATGGCTCGGCTCGGGAGCCGACGAAGGACGTGCCAAGCCGCGATATTACTCCGAGTAGGCGCAAGGAGCCGTTGATCCGGAGATTTCCGAATAGGACTTCCTGACCCATTCGGGTCATTCTCATTAGAGAAGGGGAACCCGCCGAATTGAAACATCTTAGTAGGCGGAGGAAAAGAAATCAACCGAGATTCCGTTAGTAGAGGCGATCCAACACGGAATAGGGCAAACTGAATCCCGTCCGAAAGGAACGGGAGATGTGGTGTTTGGACTCACGTACGCCCACCCCACGGCCGTTGAATTCTGATTGAATGCGGAGCCGTAGAGGGTGCTAGCCCCGTAAGCGAACCGCGGACGGGCGATTGTGAGTATCCAGAGTAGCGTGCGTTGGAAATCGCGCGTGAATGTGGGGGCCATCAACCTCCAACCCTAAATACTACCCGAGACCGATAGCGCAGTAGTAGCGTGAGTGAAAGCTGAAAAGTAACTTTGGCGAGAGGTGAAAAGAACCTGAAATCAGGTGGCTACAGTCTGATAAGGCGTGAAAGGGGCAACCCAGCGTTTTATCGTCCGTTTCGAATAACGGGCCAGGGAGTTCTGATCAACGGCGAGGTTAAGGCGTCTAACGCCGAAGCCAGAGGGAAACCAATATTCCGCAGCCTTCGGGCCAGGGAAGAGGTGCGCTCGCCTTTAGTCGTTGGTGGGATACCCGAAGCCTGACGATCTATGCGTGGGCAGGCTGAAGCTCGGTGAAAACCGGGTGGAGGGCCGTAGAGGTATTGACGTGCAAATCATTCTCGTGACCTGTGTATAGGGGTAAAAGTCCAATCTAGTCAGGCAATAGCTGGTTCCTCTCGAGACAACCCGTAGGTTGACCTTCGCAGAGGTAGATGGTGGGGTAGAGCACCGATTGGATGTTTAGGGGGAGAAATTCCTCGGCATCCTGTCAAACTCCGAATCTGCCATCGCCGTAGAAGCGAGGAGTTAGGGCATCAGGGGTAATCTCGATGTCCGAAAGGTGATAAAACCAGCCCAATGTTAAGGTCCCTAAGTGTCGGTTAAGTGTCAACGGCAAAGGTGGTCCGTGGTCTAAGACAATTGGAAGGTGGGCTTAGAGGCAGCCATCCTTTAAAGAGTTCGTAACAGATCACCAGTCAAGATTGTGGGCGCCGAAAATGGACGGGGCTAAACCGACCACCGATACATTGGAATACCGCAAGGTAATTTGGTAGAGAGGCGTCGTGCGTGGATCGAAGCTGGGGGGTGACCTCCAGTGGACCGCGTTCGAATGAAGATCCTGGTAGGAGTAGCAGCAAAGAGCGGTGAGAATCCGCTCCGCCGTAGGGGCTAGGGTTCCTCGACAATGTTCGTCAGTCGAGGGTTAGTCGGTCCTAAGACTGTCCCTAACCGAGACAGCCGAAAGGGAAGCAGGTTAATATTCCTGCACCACGGTGGTTTTTGTGCTATAGCTAACGCATCCGGATATACCGTTCAGGGCCGTCGCTCTGTTGAAGCCTATAAACCCCCCGAGAACCGTAATGGTGAGAAGGGGAAGAAGTGGTTAGAGGGCCCAGTAACTGGGCTTCGGTTTATTCCAGGTGCCCGTGAAAAGGCTATAGCAGCCAGCCATCGTGTCCGTACCGAGAACTGACACAGGTGCCCCTAGGTGAGTAGCCTAAGGCGTGTTGGGACATAATCCAGGCGAGGGAATTCGGCAAATTAGCCCTGTACCTTCGGTATAAGGGGTGCCAGCCATGAGAATGGCTGGTCGCAGTGACAAGGGAGGCCCGACTGTTTAATAAAAACATATGTGGCAGCGAGTCCGGAAGGATGTGTATTGCCGCTGAAGCCTGCCCAGTGTCGGTATCTCAAACTCCGTTACAACGGAACGAAGGACCGATAAACGGCGGGGGTAACTATGACCCTCTTAAGGTAGCGTAATACCTTGCCGCTTAATTGGCGGCTTGCATGAAGGCCCAACGAGACCTCCACTGTCCCCGCCTGGAACCCAGTGAAACTGATAGTACTGGTGCACAATCCAGTTCCCTCAACCTGAAAGCGAAGACCCCGTAGAGCTTTACTGCAGCCTGCGGTTGGTGTGTGAGGTTGATTGTGTAGGGTAGACGGGAGGCGTCGATCCGTTGGACGCAAGTCCTTCGGGGAGCCAACGATGGAACACCGTCCTTTTAATTTCGCACATCTGACCGATTCGTCGGGACACCTGTAGGTGGGCAGTTTGGGTGGGGCGCCACGCCCTCGAAAAGGAAACAAGGGCGCCCAAAGGTCAGCTCAGGTAGTTCAGAACCCTACCGTTGAATGTAAGGGTAAAAGCTGGCTTGACGCGGATCCGGACCACAAGGATCGGCGATAGGAAACTAGGGCCTAACGAACCATTGTGGCTTATTGATGAGGCCCAATGATAACAGAAAAGTTACCTCGGGGATAACTGAGTTGTCTCCAGTAAGAGCTCATATCGACCTGGAGGCTTGCTACTTCGATGTCGTCTCTTCCTATCCTGGTGGTGCAGCAGCTGCCAAGGGTGGGGTTGTTCGCCCATTAAAAGGGATCGTGAGATGGGTTTAGACCGTCGTGAGACAGGTTTGTTGCTTTTCGGTTGAGGTGTTAGGTGTCTGAAGGGAAAGAGCCTTTAGTACGAGAGGAACAGGGCTCTGGAGCCTCTAGTCGACCAGTTGTCCGACAGGGCATTGCTGGGCAGCCACGCTCTAACGGATAAGAGCTGAAAGCATCTAAGCTCGAAGCCCGCCCCGAAAAGAGACACCCTAAGGCTCTCGTAGAAGACGAGATTGATAGGACGGGGGTGTACGCACCGAGGTTCGCCGAGGTGTTCAGCCCGCCGTTACTAACCGCCTAAGATTTGCGCTGCAGTGCTGGCTACACAGTTTCATGGGATGCGTATGATCACTCGCGACCTTCTTCAGAAGGTAGTGGGCTAGCGGAGCGGCCGCAGGGCTGCATTCTTTTTTCGGCTATCCAAAAATTACTTGTATCGACCAGATTGAATACCCTCAAGCCTGGATATCCCGGATCCAGGGGGGTTGGTAGAATGAGAATGGTGTACAAGATCGTCTCTGTCCTAGTCGTATTGATGTTGATAACCGTCACCTGCCAATCGGCCGTGGCCGAGCTCTACGACGAGGACCGTGAGGACCCGGAGACCGAGAGCCGATGGATGGAGGAGGTCCCGCCTCCGTTCCTTGAGATAGCAAAGCTGGCAGCGGACCTGCAGAACGCAACGCCAGTGGCCAACCGGAACGACACCGACGGGGACACGCTTTGGGACACCGTCGAGGTGGTCATAGGGACTGACCCGTACAACCCGGATTCGGACTGCGACCAGCTCCGCGACGACAGGGAGGTCTTCGCGAGCATGGACCCGAACAACCCGGATTCCAACCGAGACCGGTACCCCGATATCCTGGAGGTCACGGGCGGCAAGCTGGACCTGGACGGGGACGGGGTGCCCAACGTATGGGACTGGGACAACGACGGGGATGGCGTCATGGACGACCTGGACCTGTCCCCCATGGCGAGAACGGGGCTGTCTTCCGATTTCCACATCGACATCAACACCAGCGGCGGACCCACATACATCGATCTCCAGATAAGGACCCGGAACCCCGACAACCTCCGACTGGTCAATTCGGTCTGGGATTGGCCCAACGACACCCAAGGAAGCATGCAGGACCTGGACGGGTCCTCGAACGACGTGGAGGCCATACCCAGCATCATGCTCAAGGCGAACGAACTGCCGTCCCAGGAGGACGTTGCCCAGTACGGCGTGGTCGTCGGCGAGGACGCCGCCTACCTTCCCATCTTCCCGACAGTGGAGTTCGGAAACGTGGTGGCCTTCAGGAGCAGGATATTCTATCCCGCCACCGGAACGCCCCTCAACCTCTCCTTCGACATGGAGCTGGTATGGACCATCAACGGGAAGTCGGACTACCGGATCCGCTCGATTCAGACCGTCAACGACAACTACCTCACGTCAGGTGCCGACGAGGCCGTGAGAGCCAACGCGTCCGCCGTCGGTGACGAGCAGAAGTTCGAGTGGGTGGGGATCGGTGACGACCAGATCGCCCTCCGTGCCACCAATGGAAGGTTCCTGACCCTGAGGCCGGACGGGACCATCGCCGCGGTGGACCAGAAGATGGGGCCGATGTCCATCTTCCAGGTGACAATGGGCATCCCACCCACGATGGTGCTGAAGGCCGACAACGGCAAGTACCTTACGGTCAAGGCCAACGGGACGCTGAAGGCCGACGGCGTGCTCATCTCACAGGCCCACCTGTTCAAGCTATCCGAACAGGGGATAGGGTCGAGGGTAAAGACCCTCGTAACTTACAAAGAGGACTTCATGATCACCGGCCTCTCGGTGTCCGAGAGCCAGATGGTCGACTATGCCGTCGTTTACGGCCCCGACCCCGAGGAGGTCCTGGCCGGTAACCTGGTCCTCAGCTACGACTTCCTGAGGAACGCCACCACCACCGTGGGCGACATCCCATCGCTTCTCTCCGCCCATAGCATCTCCCTTTCGTTCCTGAACGGGACCTTCCCCCACGAGGACGCCGCGCTCCAGTGGCTGACGTCGAATGCCACCATGAAGGCCTTGGATTCCCTTCCCGAAGGGAAGGTCATGCCCCTTCTGTTCGCCCTCGAGGACAGGCGTACTACAATGGACCTGGCAGACCTGGCCACCTCCACCCACATCCTGGGGTCCGACCTGGACATGGACCTATCGATAGCCCAGACCGTCACGTCCAAGTCGATGAAGACACCGTGGTACAACACCAGCGGCATCCAGCCCCTGGAGTTCGAGGACATCATGGTGGAGGTGCGGGATTGGGGCCTGGACGATGCTAGCTTGACGATCACGACCGGGTTGCTGCTGGCATGGAACGTGGGTGAGTGCGAGGTCGTCAAGATCAACGTGACAGAGACCCAGTACGTATATCCCGAGAAGGACAGCGGCATCATCAATCAGACCATCATCAACTGGGGGAAGGTCGGCATCAAGTCGTTCAGCTTCCTCTCCAAGTCCTACAACATCATCAAGGCCGCCTACTACTTCGTGCAGTTCACCAAGATCGAATCCCTTGCCCGGACAGCAGGACAGACCGGATGGGGCCTGTACAAGGCGATGTACCAATCCCTGAACACTGGCAAGACGATGATCGGAAAGATCGGCAAGTTCCTGGGATGGGTCGGTATAGCCGTTGAGGTGGTGATTATGTTCTTCAACTTCTTCACCATGGCCGACGCGATGGACTGGCACCCCATCGGGACCGTGTGCGCGGCCATCTACTCGATGGCGATGGCTTGGTACGGCATCAGCCTTGCGATACTGGCGATGGTGGGAGGGCCGGTGGGGGCGATAATAGCCGCCGTCCTGGCCCTCATCGATGTCTTCTTCATCATATTCACTGGAGAGTCCTGGCTATCCCACATTATGAAGGAGATCATCGAGTGGATCTACGATATCTTCACCAAGACGGACAAGCGGTCGGACGTGGCGTTAGGCTTCGTGGACTCCACCTTCGACGTGGATGACAAGGACGGGAACGGGATCGACGTCGGTGACCGGTTCACCTTCGGCAGCAGGCTCTGGGGCAACGTAACGATAACTTCCGACGGGAGCTGGGACGACCTGGTCCAGAGCTACATCATCCCCCAGCAGACCATCGGCGTCCCCAAGAACTCCAAATCGACCAAAGGCAACTCGATCACCAATACGACCCCTGTGTACTACCCAGGCATCAAGTCGACGCTCTTCAACACGTCGGCCTGGGTCGAGCCCGGGATCCCGATGGTCAACTACCAGCTGAACGTCGGGACGCACAACGATTACACTGTCTTCTACGACGATTGCTGGTGGCTGTTCGGTTGGCACTGCGACAGGGAGTTCAAGACCGACTCGACCGACTCCTCTTGGACGACGATGTACTTCGATGTGATGCCAGGAAGCATCGACGAGTTCGCACAGTGGAGGGGCATAACCAGCATCGACTGGGACGGCGACGGCCTGAACGACACCTCGGAGACGGGGAAGGCCGT
>JAUVEQ010000186.1 GCA_030594725.1 Methanobacteriota archaeon | reverse complement strand
GGCCCACGGCCTTGGTAACCTGGCCGGGAGCCTCATTGCCGCCCTTCCGGGTGGCGGTTCGATGTCCCGCACTGCCATCAACCAGGATGCTGGCTCATTGACACGGTTCGGCGGTGTGTTCGCAGGTGTCATAGTGATACTGTCTGTGGCACTCTTCGGACCAGTTTTCGAATATATCCCGATGACCGCCCTGGCAGGTCTGCTGATCGTCATCGGTGTGGGTCTTCTCAAGAAGGAGATCCCAAAGATGGTCGAGGCTTGGCACACCTCGAAGGCGTACAGCGCCTCCATGATCGCCACCTATGGGATAGCGGTCATGTATTCTCTGGAGGTGGCCGTGTTCGTGGGTGTTGCCCTATCAATAACCCTGTACGTTTACTTCTCGGCCAGGGATGTCAAGCTGGTGTTGTTGGAACCCCTTGGTGACGGACTCTTCGTTGCACGGCCGCTTCCCGAGGAGTTCCCATCGGATGAGGTAACGGTGATCCAGTCAAGAGGGTCCATGTACTTCGCCGCCGTCCATACCCTCCATGACCAGATTCCATCCTGGGAGAATACGCGCCATGCAGTGATCATACTCAATATGTACGGAAGGAGCATGGTCAGCACCAACCTGATCGATCTGGTCCAGTCGATGAACCAGTACATGCTGGAGCAGGACATCAGGCTGATGCTCTCAGATGTCGTCCCAGCCATCATGGAACAGTTCGAGCGCACCGGGCTCCTGGATGAGCTTGGAAGGGAGTACGTGTTCCCCGCCCGTGATGTCATCGGGGCGTCCATCACGGAGGCTCTCGAGGTGGCCAATGCTTGGCTCGAGGATGACAGGGACGAGCAATGAGGTCAAACCACAAATAAAACGAATGAGCGGAACGACCGATCGCCTTACATACCCTCGTCATCGCCCTCATGGTCAGCTGGAGCATCCAGGGGCCAGGTGGAACACAAATTTGGGTCAGTGTTCCGTTCCAACCACTTAATAGACCCCACGGGAGCGTGGACTGAGACTCCGGTGGGTACGGTCGAGCAGTGGGCCGAAAAGGATAAGAACAAAATACCCTCATTCATTTTTACTCTTCGGGGGAGGAAGATATCGTTGAGCTCAGAGAAATCATCTGATTTCAAAAATAAGCTCGGTGTGTTCCTCCCCGTCATCATCTGGCTTCCCAAGTACGACAGGAAGAAATTGTTCAGGCCAGACCTGATCGCTGGTATCTCCCTGGCCGCGTTCTCCGTCCCTGAGCTCATGGCCTACGCCGAGCTGGCGGGCCTTCCCCCCGAGTACGGCCTTTACGCGGGGATCGTAGCCGCCATCACGTACTTCTTCTTTGGTACCATCAAGCAGTTCGTAATAGGGCCCAGCTCGTCGCAAGCCATCATGGTGGCCAGCGTCATAGGCATCATTGCTGTGAGTCCAGAGCATTACCTTGACCTGGCCATGGCGACGGCAATCCTCGTAGGTATCATATTCCTCGCCGCCAGGGTCTTCCGCCTGGGTTTCATCGTCAATCTCATCCCGGTGTCGGTGTTGAAGGGATTCCTTGCAGGAGTCGGACTGGTCATCATCGGTGGTCAACTCTACAAGCTGTTCGGGTTAGAGGGCGGTGGCGGTAACTTCTTCGAGGACATCGCATACGTCTTCCAGAACCTGGGAGAGACCAATCTCCCAACATTGGCTGTCGGTCTCGGGTTCATGGCTCTTCTCTTGGGAATTGAGCACAAGTACCCCAAGCTTCCAGCGTCGCTCATCGTCGTGGCGGCGTCCATCATCCTGATGTCGATCACCAACCTACAGGACCATGGCGTCCACATCATTGGGGAGATCCCCTCCGGACTGCCCACACCTAGGGTCCCTGAGCTCCAACAGGGCGATTTTCAGGCCCTGCTCCCGTTGGCCGCAGCACTATTCCTCTTGTCTTACGTCGAATCCATGAGCATAGGTCGTACATACGCGAAGAAGAACGGATACAAGATCGACGAGAACCAAGAGCTGGTGGCCATCGGTACCACCAACATCACGACCGGTCTCTTCCAGGGCTTCCCGGTGTCGGGTAGCTTCTCCAGGACCGCCATAAACGACAGCGCCGGTGGCATCACACCGGTTTCTACCTTCTCATCAGGTATCATAATCGCCATCGTGGCATTGTTCCTGACCGGGCTGTTCTACAACATGCCCGAGGTCATTATCGCAGTGCTGGTCATAGTGGCCGTCTACAAGATGGTGGATATCAAGGAGCTCAAGCGCGTCAGGTCCCATAGCCATGTCGAGTTCTTCATCGCCATGATATCAATGGCCTTGGTGCTCATTCTTGGTGTACTTGAGGGTGTCATCTTCGGCGTCATCCTGTCGTTCATTTACATGCTCTATCGTATTGCCGCTCCAAGGGTTCGCGAGTTGGGACGTGTGCCAGGCACTCACATCTATAGGGACATCGAGAGACATCCTGAGAACAAGACCATTCCCGGGATCAAGATACTTCGGGTTGACGCACCACTCCTGTTCGCCAATGCCGTCAATGCAGAGGATAAGATCTTGGCCAGGGTCGAGGCCGATCCGGAAACAAAGCAGGTCATACTCGACCTAGAATCATCCCCGATTATAGACCTGTCCGCGACGGACATGCTCTCAGAGCTGTACGAGAAGTTGGATGAGAAGGGGATTAAGCTCTTCGTGGCCAATCCCACCAGTGAGGTCCGGGACGCGATGAGGCTAGAGGGTCTCGACAAGAAGATACCCCTCCTCGAGAGGATCGATGGGGACACGGTATCCTTCGAGACCACCGATGGAAAAGTGATAATAATTCCAGATGAGGATACCTGGTGAGGATTATTGTGACTGGAGGGCTCGGATCATGACAAGGTTTATCAATCAACCTACATATTCGGGACAATAAGGGAGGAACAAATAATGCCAATGGCAATGAGAAGGGCTATGATGATGATGCGAAGGCGGAGACGCGCCGCGGCGGCTGCAGGTGGACAGCAGCAAGCAGCAGCAGGTGCCGAGGAGGAGGATAACGATCCTCTTGCGGACATCGCCGACATGCTCCATGTCCAGTACGGCGAGGAAGCGACCGACGAGGAGCTGAAGGCAGCTGTCAAGGCAGCTATCGACCAACTCTAGGTCCATCATCGTGTCAATAGGGAAGGATCCTTTTTAAACGGGTAGGATCCTGACCTCCATTATCTAATATTTCGAGCGAAGGCTTCGCCCATCCTGCAGACCAGGGGCTCCGATGTTCGATCATCCGGATCACCGATCCTCCCGAGCAACATTTTTCTATCCTTAGTCCATTCCCGCCACCCGGTCCCATGAAGGATGAGTTCAAGCGCAGGATGTACGACGATCTGGTCTGGACCTGGCCCCTGATCAGCCATCCATCCTCCACCGAGAGAGAAGCACGGTTGCTGAGTGAGTTCATCAAGGGAAGAGCGGTAGGACCGGTAGAGACGCTGCTCCACCTGGGAAGCGGGGGTGGTCACATGGACTTCACCTTCAAGGAGCAGTTCCGTGTCACGGGAGTGGACCTCTCCGAGGGGATGGTCGGGCATGCCAGGACCCTGAATCCCAAGGTAGAGTACCTGGTTGGGGATATGAGGGACGTCCGCCTAGGAAGGACCTTCGATGCCGTTACGATACTCGATTCCATCACGTACATGATCAGCGAGGCGGAGCTGAAGGCGGCCTTCGAGACGGCATGGGCCCATCTTCGGCCGGGGGGTGTCCTCCTTACCTATGCCGAGACCACGAAGGAGAGGTACGAGAACCACGAGACATACATCCATACTGGCGAAGAGGGAGACACCTCCGTCACCATCATCGAGGTCGACTACGACCCGGACCCTGATGACACGACCGTGGAGTACACCGTCGTGTACCTTATTAGGCGGGATGGGAAGCTGTCCATCGAGACTGAACGGCATATCCAGGGACTCTTCCCCCTGGAGGTCTGGCCACGCACCCTCGAGTCCGTGGGTTTCGATGTGGAAAAACGAGTGTTCAAGTACTCTTCAGAGTGGGCGGACATCGAGTATCCGCTGTTCCTGTGCCGAAAGCCGATGACCGATCAGTAGAGAATCCTAATTATCGCGGGCGTAGAAGCTACCTTTTTCTATTCTCAGTCCGTTCCCGCCGATCGTTCCTATGAGTGACGAGTTCCAGCACAGGATGTACGATGACCTAGTATGGACCTGGCCCCTGATCAGCGATCCCTCCCTCGCAGTAGAGGAGGTCAAGCTATTCTCCAAGCTGGTCAAGGAACGAGCGGAAAGACCTATCAAGACCCTCCTGCACATGGGATGCGGGGGTGGTCACATGGACTTCACCTTCAAGGAGGAGTTCCAGTTAACTGGACTGGACCTCTCAGAAGGTATGCTCGACCACGCCAGGGCCCTCAACCCTGAAGTGGAGTACCTGATAGGCGACATGAGGGACGCCCGTCTAGGTCGGACCTTCGATGCTGTTGTGGTGCTCGATTCCATCTCCTACATGGTAAGCCAGAAGGAGCTGAACGCTGCCTTCAGGACGGCATGGGAGCATCTCGAACCCGGAGGCGTCTTCCTGACCTACGCCGAGCAGGTCAAGGAGACCTTCGAGCAGAACAAGACCATCGCCCGTACCGGTGTGGACGGGGAAACATCCTTGACGTTGATAGAGAACGACTACGATCCCGACCCTGAGGACACGACGACGGAATACACACTGGTATACATCATACGGAAGGACGGGAAGTTCTCGGTCGAGACGGAACAACACCTGATGGGACTCTTCCCTTTGAAGGTCTGGTCGCGAATCCTGAGGTCTATCGGCTTCGAGGTGAAAAGACGCAAGTACAATTACACGAACGAGTGGGTGGACCTGGAGTACCAGCTTTTCATCTGTTTGAAACCCGACACAAGCGATTAGCTACGGCTGCGAACGTCTTGTGGGCCGTGCGATACGGCGACATCATTTGACCGTCGGTCCAACATCCATGTTGATGCCCAGCCCTATGGAGGGTGCTCACTCGTCCTGGACCTCCTGGGCCTGGGCCGTCTTGCGCTTCTCATAGTTACGGAGCACATAGAATAGGATGACGAACCCGATGATTATCAGAATGATAAAGAGGATGCCGAACGCCGGGTTCTCGTTGTACAATATGATGAACGCCTCAGCGACGTAGGCGTAGAAGATACCGCTAAGCAGGGAGCCGATCGCCACGGCACTGATGATGTAGTAGGGTTTCAGGCCTATCATCCGGCCGACGATGGCACTGGTGGTACCTCCCGCCCCTATGAAGGGGAGGGAGACGATGGCGAAGATGCCCAAGAACGCCCCCGACTTGAGGCCCGGGTGCTTTTCCAAGGTGGCAGCGCCCTTTTTCTTGAGGTAAGTGAATATCCTACCGATCAGCGGTATCTTCTCCAGTATGTAATAGTTCCATGAGATTATCATCGCCATGCAACAATCGACCATGAAGACGGTGAGGGCCATGACCATCGGGTGGAATCCGTCAGCGACCCCAAGGGGGATGATGGACTCCTTGCCCAATGGGGGGAAGAGGTACGCCAGGGTGTACCCTGCCCAACGGATGGCAAGATTACCCCATATGATGTAGGAAACGAAAATGGCCCCCAACCAAACGCAGATAGGGAAGAAGAACTTGAAGATCGTCATCGGCCAGGTGTCGCCCTCTTCCTCGTACATCAACGAGTCCTTCCAGGTCTTCTCCTCGACCGGACGGGTCTCATCAGCCTGGTCATCCTTGACCGAATCCGCCTCTGTCAATTTCCCGCACTCCCTGAAGATGAAAGTCATCATGCGGATATAAGGATAACCAACGAACCGTAGCGAAAAAGACAATCTTGCCCTCGATCAAGAGGATATTCTCTCCCCCCGTGCTCTCATGTACCTCATTATTATTCATCCCGGTTTCGACGATTCGGACCACGGACAATCTAAGATAATATTCTGTTAGGAATACCTGGAATTGATGGCACAGTAAAGGTAATAAGGTGTTATTTCCATCCTTGGCGGTGCCATCTGAGGACTCGAGGGAGGTGTCATGATGGAGGGTGAGAGCAATACCACTGCAAAGAAACCGAACATCGTGTTCATGCTCGCAGACAACACGGGATGGGGCGACCTGAGCTGCTACGGCGGAAGGGTCCAGACCCCCTGCCTGGACAAGCTGGC
>JAUVEQ010000229.1 GCA_030594725.1 Methanobacteriota archaeon | reverse complement strand
CAAGAACCTGCGCTCCCTGGGTATGGACATCGTCGCCAAGCCTGTCGACTTCGACACCCTGGTGGCCAAGATGAACGCGTTCGATTACGACATGCTCATCATCGGTTGGTCTCTGTCCTCCGATCCAGTGGGCAACGTGTTCGATATCCTCGGCCCGATGGCTTCCCAGAACTACTTCGCCTGGTGGCCTGTCGACCACGAGTACGAGAACCCTTGGTACATGGACCTCTACGGCATCAGCACTAGGGCCGATCCGGCGTCCCAGGCCATGGCGATCAAGGTCCACGAACTGGGTCAGCTGGCCAAGGAGTCCTTCGATCGCGACGAGCAGATCTTCTACACCAAGTGGGCACAGGGCATCATATCCGACGCGATACCATGTAACGTGCTCTACTATCGCGTGAACAACTACGCGATCAACGTCAAGTGGGACGGCTGGATACCGTACTTCGGTGAACTGCTCAACGTGTATACACTGGGAGCTCTGTCCTCCGAGGTGGTAACACCTCCAGTCGGGGACGTGAACGCGATCCTCAACGTCCCGGAGAAACTGCCCCTAGGCATGGAGACCCCGGCCACGGTCGTGGTCTTCGACGGCGGGGGTAAACCGCTCGCAGGTGCCAGCGTGGCCGTGACCTCTCCGAGCGGTGTCGTCTTCACCCCCGAGGCGGGAGTGACAGATGCTGACGGTGTCTTCACCTTCATGGCTGAGGGAACCAAGCACTCGTACGTCACGATCGATGTGGATGTGGACTCCGACGGGACCACGGCCGAACTGAGTCGGGTCGTGAGTGTCGTCGCCGGCACCCCGCCGATCGCGTTCCTGTACGTGGAACCCGCAGACCTGTTCCTCGGACCTGGAGACAGCACCGATGTGGACATGTGGCTCCTAGACTCGGCTGGTGCCGGGATAGAGGGTCACGACATCGAGCTGGATGTGGGCCTGATGGGCTACGGAAGCGTGGACACTGACACTGTCACGACCGACGCGGATGGCTACGGCAAGATCGTCTACACCGCACCGGCCTCTTTCCCGGTGAACAAGCACATCCAGGTCCGCCTGTCCCTGTCCGCAGCGATCGCTGGTGATTACACAGTAGCCAACATCAACACGGTGACCCAGTTCCTGGTCCTCTACAACGAGGTTGCCAGCGCGTGGCAGTTCATCAAGATCACGGATGTCTCGAAAGTGGCATGCAACGCCACGAACGATACCACCAACATCTCCGTGTTCGTGTTCAACGAGCTGGGTGTGTCCATGTCCGGTGAGACCATCACCGCGTCTTACTCCAACATGGATGGCATCGAGTCCGCTACCGAGACTATGGTGACCAGCGCGACCGGTGAGGCAACGTTCATGGTCAATTGGGACGAGACCGCCGATACCAACGCGACCCAGGTGTTCTTCACCAACGAGGAAAGAACCCTGTCCGTCGGCGCCGGCGCGAGTCTGCTCTTCAAGGGCGCAACGGCCAAGGACCTCTACGGTGGATACTTCTCCATCACGGAGCTCCCGATGCTCGCACCCGACTCGGGCGGAACCCTGACCTGGGACGTGTATGTCAAGGACCTTGACGACATGGACGCGGACGTTCCCGTCTCGTTCATCATCGGCCAGCCCTCCGATGGCAGCACCACCACAATGGTGGACGCCCCGGATTATCTGTGGAGCAGCCTGTGGGACTACTCCGGCATCAACATCTTCACGGATGTCGATGGTGGAGCCATGGCCGCTGGCGGGTACTTCTTGTCCGACCTTATGACCGACCAGGAGCTCGCCGATATTCCCAACAACCTGTACGACTCGTGGGAGTTCGTCTTCGACGATTGGTACGGTGGTCCTGTCCAGGAATTGTTGGATATGGAATCTGTGCAGATCGCGGGTGGCCACTGGCAAGTGCAGGTCGAGAGGGATACTGTGGTGCTCTCGGACAACGTTCCGCAGCTGATCATCGTGCCAAACGGTAAGGCCGGGTTCTTCTCGACCCCCGACTATGCCAACTTCTGGTGGCAGATAAACGGTGATACGGCCTGGAAGACCGAGTTCGTCATGCAGAAGACGGACACCATCGCTTCGGTGGCGGCCGATTTCAGCACCGGCGTGGTCCGCTCCTTCGCCCCAGGTAACGTTACCAGCGTGGCCCTTTGGGCCTACGACCAGAACGGTGACCCGATATCCGACATCAACATCGATGCCTGGGTACAGGTCTATGGCGGCGTTCCCTTCTTCGACATCGAGTCGGGAGCGGTCACTGATGTCACCGGCAGGACCTCAGCATCCGTGACGGGTCTTTCCGAGGACTCGAGTGGCAATCCGCTTTCCAACCCGGTCAAGCAACCGATGTACATGCAGGCGGCGCCCGACTACGGATGGAGTGTCTTCACATCGGTGGAGATCTTCAACGTGCCCATCCAGCTCTATATATCGGTGGAAGCATCCCCGATCATCCAAGAGGAGGGTGATACTGGAGCGGAATCGGAGATCACCATCACGGTGATCGATGAGTTCGGTGATCCAAAAGCAGACTTCTTGGTCGAATTCACGCACCAGGGAGGCTCCCTTTCGGCTTTGAGCGTCGTAACTGACGCCAGTGGTGTGGGTGTGATCACCTACACCCTGCCCGAGATCCTTCCGGAAGAGGAATTCGCCGTCGGTGCCGTGGCTTCGTCGGTGGCGGAGATCGGTTTCGGTGCGGCAAGTGCTGCTCACGCAGTCGTTGCCTTCACGCCCGTAATCCTCTATCCGCCGGAGATCGCGATAACCGCCCCCGAGGATGGTTTAGAGAGCTCAGCCACCGTTATGCTGGTCACCGGGACCATCACCGACGTGCAGGGGATGAAGGAAGTGACGGTCAAGCTCGATGAGGGCAATCTAATGCTTGCCACCATCGACGGCGAGACCTGGTCGTACACCTACGAAAACCTTACCGTGGGTGACCACACCATCGTGGTCGTAGGGTACAACATCCATGACATTTCCGACACCGACACGGTCTCCTTCAAGACCACCGAACCCCCTGTGGAGAACGACCCACCGGAGATCCACAACCTGGCTCCGGCCTCGGGCACCAGGACCGTCGCGACCGACATGACCATTTCGTGTGATGTCACCGACGATCACGGCGTGGCCTCGGTCAGGGTAAGGTTGAACGAGGGTGATTGGATGGTGATGGTTGCCGGCGTAGGTAACACCTACACCTATGACTTCATCAACCTGACCCTCGGGATCTACGACGTGGACGTCAACGCCACTGATGACCAAGGCCTGTTCGCTGAGGATGAGACCGACTTCGAGGTCTACGAGCAGGTCGTCGATCCGCCGGAGGAGGAGGACACTGACTACACGTGGCTCTACATAGTCATCGCGGTCATCGTCATCGTCCTCATCCTGGTGGTAGTGATGATGTCCCGTGGTGGCGGAGAGGCACCAGCCCCCGAACCGGAACCAGAACCGGAACCGGAGCCGGAGCCCGAACCGGAACCCGTAGCGGAGCCTGAGGAGCAGCTGGATGAGACATAGGCTGGTCTGCAGTGATCCGGATGAGAATCTTGGGGGGACTTCGGTCCCCCCACCCCTCTTCTTTTTTTTACTTTTTTCATCGTACCTACCGGTCTTGGATAGAAAGTGCCTTAAATCCGGAGGTCGATAAGCTCAGGTCACAAACGGAACTTGAGCAATCGAATGGTGGATACTGGGGGACCTTTGGATGGTGAACTGGAACCTGATAAGGTACATCGTCGGACGCATCATCCAGACGATAATAACTCTCCTGATCATCCTCACCGTCACCTTCATCCTTTTCGAGATGTTGCCTGCGACCCCCATCGATCTGCTCTCCCAGAACCCTCTCATCAAACCTTCCCAGAAGGAGTACATGATAGAGCTGTTCGGTTTCGACAGGTCCCCCTTCGAACGGTACCTCATCTACATGAAGAACATGCTGACCTTCGATTTCGGCATTTCCTACACCCAGGGGGTCAACGTGAATGACCTGCTCGCCGAGAGGATACCGAGGACCCTGTTCCTATTCGGCATGGCCGTTGTCATCTCGTACGTCGTCGGCATCCTGGTCGGTGCCTACATCGGATGGAGGAGGGGAGGCATCGCGGACGGGACCGCGGTCCTGACCTCCCTATTGTTCTACAACATGCCATCGTTCTGGATAGGTCTGATCTTCCTCTTCATCTTCTCATTCCAGTTAGGATGGTTCCCCTTGACAGCATGGCCCCAGGTCTATCCTTATCGATGGTGGGAGGTGGTACACCACACATTCCTGCCCCTGATCACACTGGTCCTTCTGTCCCTGGCGGGTACGATCCTTCTGATGAGGACGAGCATGCTGGAGACTATCGGTGAGAACTATATCCTGACGGCCGTCGCCAAGGGGATCCCCGAACGGAGCGTGCTGTTCAAGCACGCCGCCCGCAACGCCACCCTCCCCGTGGCGACCGCGTTCGTCATCTCATTGGCGTTCGCCATGGGAGGTGCTGTGGTACTCGAACAGGTCTTCAGCTTCCCGGGGGTGGGTCTGCTCTACATCGACTCCCTGACATCCCTTGATTTCCCTACAGCTTCGGCCACACTTTACATCCTTGCGCTGATGGTTCTGATAGGCAATCTCTTTGCAGATATACTGTACGGGTTCCTGGACCCGAGGATACGTGTTACTGAATGAGCGGAACGAAGAATGACGACGAGCCCGGAGACGCCGGGAAGGATGCGCTGGAGGAGACCGAGCTCCTTACCGTACCCAACTGGAAGAGGTCCCTCTCCCGTTGGCGGAGGAGCTTCAGCCGAGGCTGGAAGCTCTACAAGCAGAGCAAGGCGGGCCTCACCGGTCTCACCATCATGTTCATATTCGTCTTCATGGCTGTATTCGCTCCCTGGATAGCACCCTACGACATAGACTTCCTGGCCCCCCAGGAGGACGTCTTCCTGGCCGACAACGTTCATGAGGTGATCGAGGCGAACGACACCCTCGGACTGGACGACCCAGCGACGGAGTTCTGGTATCCCCCCGTCGGTTACAGTGGTGATCAACGCCTCGAGGAGATCATCATATACTCCGACGGTGGCCATGCATTGAAATTCGTCGTGGACGACAAGGCGGTCGAGGGTGGCCGGGGTCTTCAGATAATATCCAACAGCACCCATGTCATACCCCAGAACATCACCATCCTGTTGCCGACGACCTTCAGGAACGAGCACTTCACCGCCTTCGCTGGTGACACCCTGTACGAGTTGACATTCGACACATTCACC